>JAVHYH010000062.1 GCA_031119155.1 Brevundimonas sp. | reverse complement strand
GGTCGGATTCGATCAGGCGATGATCGACTACTATCTGGCCATGCCCGACTGGATGTACGGGCCGTGGATCCTGGGCGTCTGGGGCGCGGTGCTGGGGTCGCTGCTGCTTCTGCTGCGGCGCAAATGGGCGGTGCACGCCTTCGCCCTGTCGTTCCTGGGCGCGCTGGTCAGTCTGATCTACAGCAAGATGATCGATCCGCCGCCGATCCCGGCGGGCATGGAGGTCATGGGCTATATGGGCTTCGTCATCGCCCTGATCGCCGCCCTGCTGCTCTGGTACGCCTGGGCGCAGTCCAAGAAGGGCGTGCTGCGCTGAACTGACGGCTTGGGTCAGGACCGGATCGTGCTAAGCGGTGCGGCATGCAGATCGTCGCCCATCGCCGCACCCTGACCCTCGCCGCCGCCTGCCTGATCGGGGCGGGCGTGCTGATCCAGTGGCTGCTCGGCTATGGCCTCAATCCGGGCTCGGCGCCGGCGGTCGAGATCGTGGGCCTGATCCTCTACGCCGCCGCCATCATCCTGATGGTCGTGCCGCAGGGACGGGGGCGTCCGCTGATGGCCGCCGGGCTGGGATTCATCCTGATGTGCTGGGCCGTGCACCTGAACGCCCGCCTGTCCGTCTTCCTCGAGACCCAGGCGGGGGGCGACGTCATCGCCGCCCACCGCATCCTGCTGGCCACCCTGTTCGCGGCGCCGTTCGCCGGTCTGATCGTCGGCGTCGTCAGCGGCCTGCTGGTCCGCGCCGACCGCATCCGCTTTGCGCCCAAGGCGGCGGCGTGACCCGCATCCCCGTCGATCTGACGCCCGAGGAGATCGCCGCCGTCCGCTCGTGGGTGATCCATGAGGACGAGCATGTTCTGGCGTTCAACAAGCCGTCCGGCCTGTCCAGTCAGGGCGGGCGGATTCAGGCGCATACGCTGGACGATTTGCTGTGGGCCTTCATGCGCTCGAACGGGAAACGGCCCGAGCTGGTGCATCGGCTGGATCGCGACACCTCCGGCGTGATCATCGCCGCCCGCACCAAGCCCGCCGCGGGTTTTCTCGGCAAGGCGCTGCAGGCGCGGCGGTTCAAGAAGACCTATCAGGCCCTGTTGTCGGCGGCGCCCGAGCCCCGCGCCGGGACCATCGACACCCCCCTGATGCGGCAGGAGATCGGGCGCGAGAGCTATACCCGCGCGGTCACCGCCGACACGCCCGGCGCCCAGGCGGCGCTGAGCCGCTATCGCACCCTGGCGTCCTCCGAAGACGGGGCGCTGGTCGAGCTGGACCCCGCCACCGGCCGCATGCACCAGCTTCGGGTCCACATGGCCTCCATCGGTCGTCCGATGGCGGGCGACGTCCGCTACGGCGGCGCGCTGACCTTCGCCGGACGCGCCGCGCCACGTCTGATGCTGCATGCGTCGAAGCTGGTCTTCCCGCATCCGAGCGGCGGCTATGTCACCGTGGAAGCGCCGTTGCCCGAGGATTTCGAGGCGCTGAAGGCGGCGGCGAGGCTTTAGGAATTAGGGCGTAGGAATTAGGAGCTAGGGAGGGGGCTCCGGTGGGCAGGCGAACCTCTGTCCCACTAATTCCTAATTCCTACGCCCTAATTCCTGAGGCGACGTCGGCCGCCGAGACAGGAACCTCCACAGTCGGTTACGGTTACTCTCCCGAACACGGAGCGCCGTCATGAAACGTCTTGTCCTGCCTGTGATCCTCGCCGCCGGTCTGGCCCTCTCGGCCTGCGCCAGCCTGGCCCCCTACGGCGCCCAGACAGGGCCGAGCGGGCAGGGCTATTCGGAGCAGCGGATCGAGAGCAACCGCTTCCGCGTCACCTACAACGGCGTCGGCGCGCCCGGCCCGGTGGCCGACTACGCCCTGCTGCGCGCGGCCGAGCTGACGACGGCCGAGGGCTATGACTGGTTCGAGATCACCCAGCGCTGGACCGACGGTCGTCCCGACAGCGCCGGCGGCGTCCGCCCCAGTGTCGGCGTCAGCTACGGCGGCGGGCGCTACTCCAGCCCCTATGGCCGCTACTCCAGCTCGGGCGTCGGCCTCGGCGTCGGCCTGAACTTCAGCGGTCCGTCCCCGACCTCGACCTCGCTCGAAGTCGTCATGGGCCGCGGCGGCAAGCCGGACCGGCCTGAGGCGTATGATGCGCGCGGGGTGCAGGACGCGTTACGGCGGTGATGTGAAGTGATTGGTGATTGGTGATTGGTGGATGGCTGGCGTCGTGCCACGGCACGGTCCGCGCCGCCCTTCCGCTGACGCCTGAGCAGGCGAACCACCAATCACCAATCACCAATCACTTTCCGGCACGATGCCAGCCGGTAATCACCGGCGCCTGCGTCACCGCCCCCGCGTGAGCGCCCGGTACTCCACCAACCGCTCCTTGTCGCGGCGCACCTGATCCGCCACGGCGTTGTCCACGTCCAGCGAGGCGTAGCGGACCCAGCCGTCGACGCCGAGCTTGTCCTGGACTGCCGCCACCGGCGTGCGCCAGCGGAAATAGGACAGCCAGCTGACGCCCGCGCCGAGGATGATGGCGAGGGCCTGCAGGGCGCGGAAGGCGCCGGCGTCGGCGGGGGCGGGCTCCAGCAGGAACAGCGCCAGCCAGACCACGAACACCAGCGGCGTCATGATCCGCTGCGCCCAGCGCATCCAGTAGCGCTCGCGGCGCACGCGCCACAGCTCCATCTGGACGTATTTTTCGAGGTACTCCATCCGCGCCCCGATCCACATGGTCAGGCGGGTCAGATACAGGGCGCGGCGGCCCCAGCCCTTGCCGTCCATCTGGTATTGCGTCTCGGCCTGATCGGCCATGGCGCGGGCGGAGGTGAACAGGTTCTGCAGCTCGCGTGTCCGCGTCACGATCTCGCGCGACAGCTCGTAAGAGTCGTTCTCCAGCTGGAACCGGTACTGGATGAACAGGATCGCCTGCGCGGCCCAGAAGATTCCCACCGTCGCCAGCATGGCCGCGAAGGCCAGGCCCAGTCCCATCGGCGGCGAGTTGGTCCAGGTCGAGAACCAGGTCGGCCCCAGCGTGGCCAGCAGGGTGAAGGCCACCAGCGCCGCCAGCTGGCTGCCGCGCTTGACGGTCACATGCACGATCAGCGCCTTGAACACCCGGCGACCGTAGTCGTGGATCAGCTTGCGGATGTCGCTGTCGACCGGGAAACGCTCCTCGATCTGGCGGCTGAACAGGACGTGGAAACGGTCGGGTTTCCCCTCACTCTCCCAGAAGGGGAAGATGTCGAGCGGCTGGTTGAAATACTCGTCGATATGGCTCGACACCGCGGCCACCGAGGCCGGGTCGTACGAGAAATACTCGCTGTCCTGAATGGGGCGCAGGATGCCGTCGGCGCTGCGCAGGGCCGGGGCCTCGACCTGCGAGGTCGGCTGCGGCGCCTCACGGTTGGGGCTGTCCTGTGCGCCGGGCGGCGGCGGGTTCGGCGCGGCCTGCAGGCGCTGGTCGTGGCCATGGCCCCCGTGGCCTCCGTCGTTCAGGGCGCCGAACGGCTCGGGCTCCGGCGCATTGTGCGGATGCGCGTTCGGGTTGGGGGCGTGGTTGTGATCGTCGTGCGACATGGCGCTTCGGCGGTCCCTTGAGTCTCGATGAACGCGACTATGGCAGATCACGCCGTCAGGCCGACGACGTTCCCTCACGACGCGAAGCGCCGCTGTTCGGGTATCGCCGTTAACCTTGCCGATGGGCAAGTGAAGTTTCGGTCAGGAGGAGAAGTCCCACACGGAGGTCTCAGCCGGCTCAATCGTTGGGCTGTCGGACGAGATCGTGCAGTCAAACTGTTCGACATCCTTGCGAACGTAGGCCAGCCTGCTTGGCAAAGGCATGTCCGCTGCTGGCATGTCGTGTTCTCCGGACACAAAGCCATCAGCCCCCGGCATCAGCACCACCTCGAACCGGCACCGTCCCGAAACGGGCGGCATCGCCTGACCGGCGGCGCACCAGGTGACGTAGAAGAAGGTGGTCTCGCCTGACGGAAGCCGCCCCTTAACCGCGACTTTCGAAATGAAGTATCCGCACTGTGGTCGTTGCGTGCTGTCCCCTCGGGCGAGAACAAGGACATCTTCATAGACGGCGCGTTCACGCTCAGCGTAGGGAATGGAGAGGCGAGCGATGAGCTGCTCGACGGAAGGTGTTTCCGGCGTCGCGGGGGCTTGTTGCGGCGTGATCAGGATCAACGCCGCCAGTGTTCCGGTGATCAAACCTGTCATCTGGCTCCCTTCGCAAGGCCTCAATCGGCGCTATAAGCCCCGCACCATGACACGTTTTCTCATCGTTGCAGCCGGAGGCGCGCTCGGCTCCATGGCCCGCTACGGGCTGGGACGACTGCTGCCCGTGACGGCGGGCTGGCCCTGGCCGACGCTGACGGCCAATGTGGTCGGCGGCCTGCTGATGGGCGCGCTGACCGGCTGGCTGGCCTTCAGGGGCGGCGCGCAGGGTGAGACGATCCGCCTGTTCGCCGCCGTGGGCGTGCTCGGCGGCTTCACCACCTTCTCGGCCTTCTCGCTGGAGACGGTCCAGATGATCGAGCGCCGTCAGTTCGCCATGGCGTCAGGCTATGTCGCCGTTTCGGTGGTCGTTTCGATCACCGCCCTGTTTATCGGCCTGATGCTGGCCCGCCGCGCTTTCGGAGCCGCACTTTGACTGACGACGCCTACAACCCCGCTGACGGTGACGACGCCGACGCGCCCCAGAACGCAGCGACGGATGCCCCCAAGCGGGAAGTCCAGACCATCTACGTCGCCGAGGCCGAGGACGGCATCCGGCTGGACCGCTGGTTCCGCCGCCGCTGGCCGCACCTGTCGAACATCCAGGTGCAGAAGATGGCCCGCAGCGGTCAGATCCGCGTCGACGGCGCCCGCATCAAGCCCGAAGGCCGCCTGACCGCCGGCGCCGCCGTGCGCGTGCCGCCGATCCCGGACGACACCTCGCGGCAGGCGGGGGACGCCCACACCCTGTCGGAGAAGGACATCGCCTTCGCCAAATCGCTGGTCCTCTATGAGGACGACATGGTCATCGCCCTGAACAAGCCGCACGGTCTGGCCGTGCAGGGCGGCACCAAGACCAGCCGTCACGTCGACCGCCTGCTGGGCGCCTGGGGCGAGGGGATGGACCGGCCGCGTCTGGTGCACCGCCTCGACCGCGACACCTCGGGCGTGCTGCTGCTCGGCAAGGGGCCGGAGGCGGCCAAGCGGCTGGCCGGGGCCTTCGCCCGCCGTCAGGCGAAGAAAACCTACTGGGCCATCGTCATCGGCAATCCCAAGCCGTCGGCTGGCCAGATCGACATGCCGCTGAAGAAGACCGGCATCAACGACTTCGAGATGATGCGTCCCGCCGAGCGCAAGGATCCGCGCGCCGAACCGGCCGAGACCGCCTTCACCACCATCAGCCGCGCCGCCCACCGCGCCGCCTGGATGGCCCTGCGCCCCTTCACCGGCCGCACCCACCAGCTGCGCGCCCACATGGCCGCCATCGGCCACCCGATCCTCGGCGATCCGAAGTACGGTGACGACAAGTCCCGCGAACTGTCCGGTGGTCTGAAGCTGCAACTCCACGCCCGCCGCATCGAGCTGGATCACCCGTCCGGCGGCAAGCTGATCGTCGAGGCGCCCCTGAGCCCCGAGATGAAGGCCGGCTTCAACCATTTCGGCTTCGACCCGCACGAGGCCGACGGCGAGGATCCGTTCGAGGGCGTGAGGCGGCAAAGATGACTACCCACAAATCCGCTCATCCCGGCGAAAGCCGGGACCCAGTCCTGTCCAGCCTGACGCCGGTGTTTCAGGATCAGCGTGTTGCGTTTGCCTGTGCGCCCTCATCACCCAAAGCGCTGGGTCCCGGCTTTCGCCGGGATGAGCGGGGTGTGTCATGAGGCCCCTCGCGGTCTTCGACATCGACGGCACCCTTGTGGACAGCCGGGCCTCCATCCACCGCGCGGCGGTCGAGGCGGCGCGCGACATGGGCCTGCCCGAGCCCGAGTATGACCGGGTCCGCATGATCGTGGGCCTGAGCCTGCACAAGGCGCTGCACACGCTGGAGCCCCAGCTGACCGACGCCGAGCTGGCCGACTTCGTCGCCGGCTTCCAGCGCAGCTTCCACCGCATGTACGAGGCCGGTCACGAGGAGCCGCTGTACGACGGAGCCATGGATCATCTGCGTCGTCTGCACCGCGACGGCTGGCGTCTGGCGCTGGCGACCGGCCAGAACCGCCGCGGCGTGGCCCGCAACCTGGCGCGTCAGGGCTGGGCCGAAATCTTCCTGTCCTCGCACTGCGCCGAGGACGGCCCCGGCAAGCCGGACCCCGCCATGCTGCACGCCGCCATGGCCGCCTGTAACGCCGAGCCCGCCTCGACCGTGATGATCGGCGATACCGCCCATGACGCGACCATGGCCGTCAACGCGGGCGTCCTGCCGTTGGGCGTCGGCTGGGGCTTCCATACGGCCGAGGAACAGATCGCCGGCGGCGCCCGCCATGTGGCGAAGAGCTTCGGCGAACTGAATGTGGTGCTGGACGGCTTCGCCCGCGCCACCGCCTGATTTCGAGAGTTTTGATGTCCCACATCCCCCCGCTTGATCCGATGGTCGCCGCGAAGAAGGGCTTTCGCGAGTCCGAGGAGCGGCTGAAGCGCTTCTGGAAGGTCGTGGACGTGTCGGAAGGCGAGGGGGGCTGGACCGTCCTGCTCGACGGTCGCGCGCCCAAGACCCCGGCCCATGCGAAGATCGCCCTGCCGACCGAGGCCGCCGCGCGTCTGGTCGCCGACGAATGGGCGGCGCAGGGCGAGTTCATCGCCCCGGAGACCATGCCCGCCACCCGTCTGGCCTCGACCGCCATCGACCGCGTGTCGCAGGTGCGCGAGGCCGTGGCCGACGAGGTCGCCGCCTACGCCGGGACCGACCTGCTCTGCTACCCCGCCGAGGCGCCGGGCTCGCTGGTCGAACAGCAGGCGCGCGAGTGGGGCGTGTGGCGCGACTGGGCGCGCGATCTGGGCGTCCCGCTGGAACTGGCTCAGGGCATCACCCACAAGCCGCAGGACCCCGCCGCCGTCGCCCGCGTGCGCGAACTGGCGCTGGAACTGGACGACTTCGCCCTGACCGGGCTGGCCGCCGCCGTGCCTCTGCTGGGCTCGGCCGTGCTCGGTCTGGCGGTCCAGCGCGGCGCCCTGTCCGGCGAACTGGCCTTCGACCTGTCCCGCATCGACGAGGCCTTCCAGGAATCCCGCTGGGGCGTCGACGAGGAAAACGCCGCCCGCACCGAGGCCCGGCGGGCGGAGGCGGTGCTGTTCGACCGGTGGTTCCGGGCGCTGGAGCACTGACCCAACCCCTCCGTCTCTCCGGCTTCGCCGTCGAGCCACCTCCCCACTGCGTGGAGAGGTGAACTCAGCCTCACCTCTCCAGCGAGGCTGGGGAGGGGGACCGTGCGAGCCGCAGGCGAAGCATGGTGGAGGGGTGACGCGTTCCTGACTTTCCAATATGGAAAATTATCACTTGCCATCATGGAAAGTGACCTCTAGCTTTCCAACGTGGAAAGTGAGGAGGTCGCCATGACGGAGAACCCAACCCCCGAGGAGGCGCTGGCCGCCATCAAGGCCGCGCGCGGCGAGGTCGGGCGGTCGCTGGACTATCATCCGGTCTGGGATGTGGTCGGCGGCATCCCGGTCGCGGTCATGGTCGGCGGGCAGGGCCTGCCGACGCCGTGGAGCACCCTGACGGTGGTGTTCGGCATCCTCGGCGTGGTCTGGATGATGAACGCCTGGAAGGCCCGCTACGGCTGGTGGGTCAACGGCTACAGCCCGAAGAAGGCCCGCTGGGTGTCCTTCGCCATGATCGCCCTGATCCTGCCGCTGATGATCGCCGGCCTGTGGACAAGTCTGTGGAACGGTCCCTGGTGGCTGCCGCTGGTCAACGCCGTCATCGCCTGGATCATCATGTCGATCGGCAGCCGGGTCTGGATGCTGGTCTATCGCAGCGAAGTGGACGAGGCCGACGCATGAGCGACGTCCCTGTCTTCGATCCGGTCCTGCACGCCCCCGGCCGCCTGCAGATCGGCGCCATCCTGTCCCGCGTCGACGAGGCCGAGTTCGCCATGATCCGCGACGCCATCAAGGTCTCGGACTCGGTCCTGTCCAAACACCTGAAGCAGATGGAGGACGCGGGCTACATCAAGCTGACCAAGGCCGCACAGGACGGGCGGCAAAGGACGTGGATCAACTTCACCCTGGCGGGAAAGTCGGCGTTCAGGGCGCATGTGGCGGAGTTGCAGAGGCTGGCGGGGGCATGATCCCGCCCGCCGTTCTCGCCGCCTTCGCCGATGCCCTGCCCGAGGGCGGTGCGAACGTGCGCGCCGCGCGGTCTGAGGATCGTGAACGGATCCGGCGGATGCTGGAGTCGGATAGCGAGGGCTGGTCGAGCGAGGACATCGACATCGTCATGGCCCGCGCCCAGACCACGCTCGGCGGTCCCGAGACCTTCAAATGGGTACTGCCGGTGTGGGTTTTCCGGAGCATGGCTGAGCCCGCTTACGGCTGGATGACAGTGTCGGAGGTCCTCGCCGACAAGCTGGATCGCGCCGGGTTCGATCTGTGGCCCGAGGCGCAGCGCGTCACCATCCTGCCGATGCTGGCGGACTGGCTGAGGGCGCGCGAGACGGCCTTTGCGGAGGATGAGCACGCTTACGACCCGGCCGACGACGCCGTGTTCCGGTCCTGGCTTGACGCGCGCTGCAGCGTCGCTTCGGCAGTCACCTGAAGTGCGCCCGCATGGTCTGCCTCGACATCCCCGACGACTACGCGTTCATGCAGCCCGAGCTGGTGGCTCTGCTGGAGCGGAAGGTGGGGCCGTATCTGAAGTAGGGGGCCCTCTCACCCCTCGAACGCCGTGATGATCGGGCAGGGCCCCGAACTGCCCGCGCCGCAGGCCTGCGCCAGCCGCCGCAGCGACGCCCGCGCCGTCTCCAGTTCGGCGATCTTCGCGTCCAGTTCGGTCAGTCGCGCCTGCGCCAGATCGCGTGCCCGCGCCCGGTCCTGACCGGCGTCCAGCGCCAGCAGTTCGCCGATCTGCTCAAGGGTGAAACCCGCCGTCTGGGCCGAGCGGATGAAGCGCAGGCGGCGCCGGTCCTCCTCGTCATAGCGCCGGACGCCTTCCCCGCGCGGCGTCTCCAGCAGGCCGCGGCGCTGATAGTAGCGGATGGTCTCCACCCCCACGCCGCCGTGGCGGGCGAGGCCGGAAATGGTCAGATCGGTCATCGCTTGACTCCGTACCATGGTACGGACCTCAGATAGGGCGCGGGCCGTTGTGAACAAGCCGGAGATCCCGATGCCGAACCCTGAGAAGACCGCCGTCCTCTACCGCATGGTCATGCCCGACCATGTCTGCCCCTACGGGCGCAAGGCGTTGTGGCTGCTGAAGCGCAAGGGCTATGCGGTCGAGGATCGCCATCTGGCCACCCGCGCCGAGACCGACGCCTTCAAGGCCGAACACGCGGTGAAGACCACGCCCCAGACCTTCATCGACGGTGTGAGGGTCGGGGGCTACGACGACCTGCGCCGCTTCTTCGGCCAGCGCGTGCCCGAGGCCGGCGCGACCAGCTATGTGCCCGTGCTGGCGGTCTTCGCCGTGGCCCTGCTGCTGGCTCTGGTGGTGGTCTGGTGGAGGGAGGGGCCGATGCTGGCCAGCCTGCCGCCCGCCTTCATCTCCATCGCCATGTGTCTGCTGGCGATGCTGAAGCTGCAGGATGTCGAGAAATTCTCGACCATGTTCCTCAACTACGATCTGCTGGCGCAGAAATGGCCGCCGTACGGCTATCTCTATCCGTTCGCCGAACTGGGCGCCGGGGTGCTGATGCTGGCGGGGGTGCTGACCTGGCTGTCGGCGCCGGTGGCCCTGTTCATCGGCGGGATCGGGGCGGCGTCGGTGTTCAAGGCGGTCTATGTCGACAAACGCCGGCTGAAATGCGCCTGCGTCGGCGGTTCGACCAACGTCCCGCTGGGCTTCGTCTCCCTGACCGAGAACCTGATGATGATCGCCATGGCGGCGTGGATGTTCGCTTCCGGACATTAGGTGACGGGTGGCGGGAATCAGGGCACGAAGTGTGCACGTATAGCGAGTAATCGCGGTTTCTTCACCCCTTCAGGGGAGGGCCGGGTATGTGGATGCGAGGTCTGGAGGGGGCGGTGCGGGTGCGCTGTCCCGAGTGTTGCGAGGCCGACTGGCGAACGCGGATCGAGCTGGACAGCGGTCGCCCGTTCACCTGTTACATGTGCCTGTGCCGCAGTCCGAAGCCGTTGCTGGCGCGGGGCATCAGGGACGGCTGCTCCAGCCGCCTGAGCTCCGTCAGCCGCCGCGTCCGGGGCCTGTTCCGCCGGCGGGACGGCGAGGACGGCGCGGTGGTCTGATCAGCGGCCGGCCAGCCGACGCAGCCCGTTCCGCGTCCGGTCCGCGCCGCCGTCCTCCAGTTCGGCCTCGACCTGCCGGTGGGTCTCGATCCAGATCGGGGTCGCCCGGGCCAGCAGGTCGCGTCCAGCCGCGGTCAGCGCGACCCGGCGGCCCCGGCGATCGTCCGCGTCGACGGTGCTGATGACCGCACCCGACCGCTCCAGCGGCTTCAGGTTGGCGGTCACCGTGGACCGGTCCATGGCCAGGGTCTCGGCCACCTGGCCGATGGTCGGGGGCGCGGGCCGGTTCAGGCTGTTCAGCAGCGAGAACTGGCCGCTGGTCAGGCCCAGCGGGCGGAAGACCTCGTCGAACCGCCGCGACAGCGCCCGCGCCGCCTGTTGTGCATGCAGGCACAGGCAGTGATCGCGGATGTGCAGGGTGGTGGCGAAGGGCTCGGGCAGGTTTGACATGCGTCGAGATAGGTTGATATCAACTCAAACGTCAAGAAATGACCGGCCGCAGAGCCGCCCCGAGAGGAAACGTCCGATGATCCAGGTGACCGCGTTCAAATGGGTGCCGCCCTTCGCCCAGGGCTCGGTCCGGGACATCCGGGTGCGCTGGGCGCTGGAGGAGGCGGGGCTGGGCTATGACGACCGGCTGATCGGGTTCGAGGATCAGGCGACGCCCGAATACCGGGCCATGCAGCCCTTCGGTCAGGTGCCGGCCTATCGCGACGACCGGGTCGAGATGTTCGAGAGCGGCGCCATCGTGCTGTGGATCGCCCAGACCTCGGACCAGCTGATGCCCGCCGACGATGCGGGCCGGGCCATGGTCCTGACCTGGCTGTTCGCGGCCATGAACAGCGTTGAGCCCACGGTGGCCGAGCTGGCGATCATTGATCTGTTCAACGCCGACAAGGACTGGGCCAAGGCCCGCCGTCCGGAGGTCGAGACCTTCCTGCGCAAGCGGCTGGGCGACCTGCAGACGGCGCTGGGCGACCGCCGCTGGTTCGCCGACGACCGGTTCAGCGCCGCCGACATCCTGATGACCCACGTCCTGCGCGACCTGCGCCACACCGACATCCTCGCCGACTTCCCGGCCCTGGCCGTCTATGTCGCCCGCAACGAAGCGCGCCCGGCCTTCAAACGCGCGCTGGAGGATCAGCTGAAGCCGTTCAGGGCGGCGGAGGCGAAGAATCCGGCCCTGACCGGGGGCGCCTGAGATGGCGACGCTCGTCTTCGGCATGAACCAGTCGCTGGACGGCTATGTCGACCATGACGCCTTCGCGCCAGACGCCGTCCTGTTCCGCCACTTCATCGAGCAGGTGCAGGGACAGGCGGGCAGTCTCTATGGCCGCCGGCTCTACGAGATCATGGCCTACTGGGATGAAGATCACCCCGAATGGACCCCGGACGAGCGCGCGGTCGCCGAGGCCTGGCGCGCGCACCCGAAATGGGTGGTCTCCCGCACGCTCAAGTCGGTCGGGCCCAACGCCACCCTGATCTCGGACCATGTCGAGGCGGCGGTCCGCAAGCTCAAGGCCGAGGTCGACGGAGAGATCGAGGTGGGCGGCCCGAAGCTGGCGAAGAGCCTTGGCGACATGGGCCTGATCGACGCCTACCGCATCTATCTGCATCCCTACGTCACGGGCGGCGGCGTCCCCTATTTCGCCGGGCCGCGCCCGCCGCTGCATCTGGTCGACAGCGAGCGGATCGGCGCCGAGGCGATCCTGCTGACCTATGAGCCGGTCAGCCCCTGATCAGCGCGTCCCGCTCCTCGGCCGTCAGCATGCGCCACTTGCCTTCGGGCAGGTTGTCGAGCTTGAGCGGGCCGATGCGGACGCGGAGCAGGTCGGTGACCTCCAGCTCGACCATCTCGCACATGCGGCGGATCTGGCGGTTGCGGCCCTCGCGCAGGATGAATTTCAGCCGGTGCGACTCCATCCGGCTGACATAGGCGGGCTTGAGCTGGCGGCCGTCCAGCATCAGGCCGTGGCGCAGCATCTTCAGCTTCTTCTCGGTGATGTCGCCCGCCACCCGGACCAGATACTCCTTGTCCAGATCGGACTGCGGCCCGATCACCGCCTTGGCCACCACCCCGTCGGAGGACAGCAGCAGCAGGCCGCGCGAGTCCTCGTCCAGCCGTCCGATGGGGGGCAGGGAGATGTCGCCGGGAACCTCGCCCGGCCCGACCTGCGTCCCCGCGCTGATCAGGCGGATGGCGGGCAGCTTGTCCGGTTCGGGCTGGCCCGAGACATAGCCGGTCGGCTTGTGGATCACGACGGTGATGCCCTCGGCCAGCTGGGCCGTGGCGGTGTCGTTTAGCGTCAGGGTCTGGCCGGTCTCCAGCTTGCGGCCCGCGTCGCGCACCACCTCGCCGTCGATGGACACCAGCCCATCGGCGATCAGGGCGTCGGCCTCGCGCCGCGAGCAGACGCCCGACTGGCCCAGCCATTTGTTGATGCGGACGGGCTCGGCGCCGTCATAGGTCTTCGTCCACGCCATCTCAGACCGTCCGGAACAGGAGCATGATGTTGTTGGCGGGCATCTCGACCCGCCGGGTCAGGGCCAGCCCCGCCGTCTTCGCCTCGGCCACGACGACGTCGCGGTCGCGCAGGCCCCAGTCCGGGTTGCGGCTTTTCAGGCTGACGTCGAAGTCGGCGTTGGACGGGGCCAGTTCAACCTCCGCCTCGCGATAGGGGCCATAGACGGCCAGCAGGCCGCCCGGGCGGATCAGCGACCGGCCCGCCAGCCGCATCAACCCTTCCGTCGCCGCCCAAGGGCTGATGTGGATCATGTTGATGCAGACCATCGCCTCGAAGGCGCCGGTCGGCCAGCCGGCCTCGTCCAGCATGTCCAGCGCGACGGGCGGGTTCAGGTTCGGCAGATTGGCCTGTCTGGCCCAGGCGGCCATGCTGGCGCGGGCTTCGGGCGAGGGATCGCTGGGCGTCCAGTCGAGGCCGGGCAGGGCGCCCGCGAAAGCCACGGAGTGCTGGCCCGAGCCGCCGGCGATCTCCAGCACCCGGCCCCGCGCGGGCATGTGCGCCTTCAGCACCTCCAGGATCGGCCCGGCGTTGCGGATCGAGGCGGGGGAGTTCAGGGCGCCTTCGGGCGTGGCGATCAGGTCGTCCATCGTCTGCATGCCGCCCGATACCCCGGCGAGGGCGGGATCGCGACCGGAAAGTGCGGTCGCCGCCTCCGCGCCGTCACGGCCGAGGTTGAAAAGTGCGCCGGTTGACGACGCTCCGGGTTCGGTGTCATTCCGGCTGAAACATTGCGTGATGAAACACGCATCAGGGAGCGGTCACGGGGGCGGCAAGACCTCCGGGCCAGACGGTTCAGGAGACCTCACGTGACCCACTCGATCCCCGGCCTTCTGCCGGCCCCGACCCGCCATGCCGGTCTCATCGCCTGGGTGGAGCAGATCGCGGCGCTGACCAAGCCCGCCCGCGTCCACTGGTGCGACGGCTCCGAGACCGAGAAGGCCGCCATCGTCGCCGACCTGATCGACAAGGGCACGCTGAAGGCGCTGGATCCGGTCAAGCGCCCGGGCAGCTACTACGCCGCCTCGGACCCCAGGGACGTCGCCCGCGTCGAGAGCCGCACCTTCATCTGCTCGGCTGACCAGATCGACGCCGGTCCGACCAACAACTGGGCCGATCCGGTCGAGATGCGCGCGCGCATGGCCGGTCTGTTCGACGGCTGCATGGCCGGTCGGACCCTGTATGTCGTGCCCTTCTCGATGGGGCCGCTGGGATCGAAGATCAGCGCGCTGGGCGTCGAGATCACCGACAGCGGCTATGTCGCCGTCTCCATGGGCATCATGACCCGGATGGGCAAGGCGGCGCTGGACGTGCTGGGCGACGACGGCGAGTTCGTTCCCGCGGTGCATACGCTCGGCGCGCCGCTGGCTGACGGGCAGGCGGATGTGGCCTGGCCCTGCAACGAGGACAAGTGGATCGTCCACTACCCCGAGACGCGCGAGATCTGGTCGTACGGCTCGGGCTACGGCGGCAACGCGCTGCTCGGCAAGAAGTGCTTCGCGCTCCGGATCGCTTCGGTCATGGCCCGCGACGAGGGCTGGATGGCCGAGCACATGCTGATCCTCAAGCTGACCAGCCCCGAGGACGTCACCAAGTACGTCGCCGCCGCGTTCCCCAGCGCCTGCGGCAAGACCAACCTCGCCATGCTCGAGCCGACCATCCCCGGCTGGAAGGTCGAGGCCATCGGCGACGACATCGCCTGGATGCGCATCGGTGACGACGGCCGGCTGTGGGCGGTCAACCCCGAGTACGGCTTCTTCGGCGTGGCGCCGGGCACCAACGAGCACACCAACCCCAACGCGATGAAGACCATCAACAAGGGCAACTCGGTCTTCACCAACGTCGCGCTCACCGATGACGGCGACATCTGGTGGGAGGGCCTGGAGAACATGCCGGCCCACGCCACCAGCTGGAAGGGCCAGGAC
>JAVHYH010000304.1 GCA_031119155.1 Brevundimonas sp. | reverse complement strand
GCCGCCGCCGGGGCCTTCATTAAGCCGTAGATTGTTTTTGTTGAACTTTCCGTCTGGCACGGCCTTGGCATCGTTAGGCGCATCGACTGTTCACCGGACACCCGACCGATGCAGAAATTGCTGGCCTCCCTCCTGACCGCCGCCGCCCTGGCCGGATTCGCCGCCCCGGCGATGGCCCAGTCGCGGATCAAGGACATCGCCGCCATCGAAGGCGTCCGCTCGAACCAGCTGATTGGCTACGGCCTTGTGGTCGGTCTGGCGGGCACCGGCGACTCGCTGCGCAACTGCCCCTTCACCCGCCAGTCCCTTGAGGGGATGAGCGAGCGGCTGGGCAACAATATCCGCGGGGCGACGGCCAACACCAAAAACATGGCCGCGGTCATGGTCACGGCCGACCTGCCGGCCTTCGCCACCCCGGGCGCACGGATTGATGTGAACGTCTCCTCCATGTGCGACGCCAAGAGCCTGCTGGGCGGGTCGCTGATCGTGACCGGCCTGCAGGGTGCGGACGGTCAGGTCTATGCGGTGGCGCAGGGCTCGATCCAGACCGGTTCGGTCTCGGCCTCGGGCGCCTCGGGCTCGTCGGTGACGCGCGGCGTGCCGACGGCCGGGCGGATTGCCTCGGGCGCGACGGTCGAGCTGGAGACCGGCTTCCAGCTGGCCAATATGAATGAGGTGCGGCTGACGCTGCGCAATCCGGACTTCACCACGGCCCAGCGGGTCGCGGCGGCGATCAACCAGTCCTATCCGAACACCGCCCTGGCCGAGAACGGCACCGTGGTCGCCCTGAGAGCTCCCGACGGTCTGGGCATGGCCGGCTTCATCAGCCGCGTCGAGAACCTGCCCGTGGCGGTGGACGCTCCGGCCAAGGTCATCATCGACGAAGTCAACGGCGTGATCGTCATGGGCGAGGCCGTGCGGGTCTCCACCGTCGCCATCGCCCAGGGCAACCTGACGGTCTCGGTGCAGGAAAATCCGCTGGTCAGCCAGCCCGAGCCGTTCAGCCGCGGCGGCCAGACCGTGGTCGTTCCCCAGTCCGACGTCTCGGTGGAGGAAGAGCGCGGCGTTCAGATGCGGATGCTGGGCGGCGGCTCGTCCCTGTCCAGCCTCGTCAACGGCCTGAACGCGCTCGGCGTCAGCCCGCGCGACATGATCTCGATCCTGCAGGCCATCAAGGCGGCGGGCGCCCTTCAGGCCGACATCGAGGTGATGTGAGCATGACCGACCTGTCCGTTCTGAACGCCGCCCTGCCCGGCTCGACTGGCGGAGCCTCCCGCGAGACCGCGCGGATGCGCGAGACCGCCGAGGCCTTCGAGACCTCCTTCCTCTCTCAGATGCTGAAGCCGATGTTCGAGGGGCTGAGGACCGACGGCATGTTCGGCGGCGGCGAAGCCGAGGGCCAGTGGCGCAGCTTCATGATCGACGCCATGGCCAAACAGACCGTCAAGGCGGGCGGCATCGGTCTGGCGGATCAGGTCGTCGCCCAGATGATCAAGATGCAGGAGCAGGGACAACAATGACCGACGCCGCCGTTCTGAACGCCACCGCCCGGGTCAAGCAGATGACCGATCTGACCGAGCGCCTGACCGCCTGTCTGATCGATGAGTCCAAGGCCTTCGAGGCGCACCGCCCGCAGGATGCCGCCGCGACCGTCGCCGCCACGCAGGAGCTGGCCAACAACTACCGTCGCGAGTCGGCCCAGCTGAAGGCCAACCCGGCCGCCATCGCCGCGGCGCCGGTCGCGCAGCGCACCGCCCTGATCAAGGCGACCCAGATCTTCGAGGCCGTGCTGAGCCGCCATGCCCAGGCCGTCGAGGCCGCCCGTATCATCTCGGAAGGTCTGGTCCAGACCATCGCCGCCGAGGTCGCCGGCCAGCGCGGTTCGCCGTCGGCCTACGGCGCCTCGGGCCGGGCCAATGCGGGCGACGGCCGCGCCGTGGCGTTCAATCGAACGGCGTGATCCGTTGCAAAGGCGATTTTAACGCGCCTGAGGATAAATACCGGGAATGACGATCAAATCCCGCCTTCTCGGCATGGCGTTCGCCGCCTCTGACGTGCTGCTCGAGCTGGACGGGGACCGGGTCACCCTGGCCCTCGGCGCGGGGCCGGTGGCCGGCGTCGATCCCGGCGCAGCCTGGTCGGGACAGTCGCTCGAGAGCTTCCTGGCCGCCTCCTCCCTGCCGCAGGTGAAGACGGCGGTCAGCGCCCTGACGCCGGGCGTCCGGTCGGCGCCCATCGAAGTCGAAGTGCTGACCGGCGATGGTCGCGCGCGAAAGGCCAGCCTGCGCGCCTTCCTGCTGCCCGATCTGGCGCCCTTCGTGTCCTGCGCCCTGGCCTGGCAGGGTGTGGCCTATCAGGCGGCGCCGCCGAAGACCGAGCCCCTGCTGGACGCCCGCGGCCTGCTGAAACGGCTGGGCTCGCTGCTGGCCGTCGGCGGGACGGGGCCTGAGCTTTCGGTCGATTTCTTCGAGATTCCGGGGCTCGACGCCCTCGACGATGATCTGCATCGCCGGGCCAGCGAGCGGATCGAGGCCCGACTGCAGTCGGCCTCGGTCGGCGGGGCCAGCGCGGCCCGACTGGCCCCGGATCGCTTCGCCCTGATGCGGGACAGCGCCGACGTCACCGATCTGGCCGCCGAGATCCGCGCCCTGGGCGCCGCCGAGGGGCTGAACCTGTCGCCGGTCTCCAGCCGTGCGGAAGTCGGCCATGCCGAGGCCGCCGTGGCCGTCCGCACCCTGAGGCTGGCGCTGGAGGAATGTCTGAAGGACGGCGCCGCCGCCGGCGAGCGTTTCGGCGAACGCCTGCGCCGCACGGTCGAAAATGCCGACCGCTTCC
>JAVHYH010000303.1 GCA_031119155.1 Brevundimonas sp. | reverse complement strand
CGAACAGCGGATAGGGCCGCCCCGACAGGTCGATGGCGACGTGGGCCTCGGCTTCGTCCATGGCCAGGACAAAGCCGTAGCGGGCGATGCCGCGCCGTTCGCCCAGCGCCTGCTTCAGCGCCTGACCCAGCGCGATGGCGCTGTCCTCGATGGTGTGGTGCGGGTCCGTGTGCAGGTCGCCCTCGCACGACAGGGTCAGGGAGAAGCCGCCGTGGGCCGCGATCTGCTCCAGCATGTGATCGAAGAAGCCGACGCCGGTCGCGATGCGGACGGGGCCGGGCGCGTCCAGGTCGACGGCGCAGACGATGCGGGTCTCCTTGGTGTCGCGCACGGCCTGACCGGTGCGGTTGGCGCGGGCCTTGGCCGGAGCGAGGTCCAGCGCGATCAGCAGGCGGTCGTTGATCTCCGCCTTGGCCGAGACCGGCAGGCGCAGGCGGTCGCCCGCCTTCTCCGCGACGACGCCGTAGCGGGTCAGGGCGGTCAGCACCGCGTCCGGGTCGGAGGGGCGTGCCATCAGCACCGGGCCGAAGCCGGGCTCGATGGTCATCTCGCGCGACAGGGCTTTCGCCAGTCGCTCCCGCTCCCGACGTACGGCGGCGAGGCGTTCCTTGGTCTCGATCAGCCGCGACGGGGCCAGCGCCTGCAGCGCCAGCCGCGCCGACACCTCCGGCAGGGCATAGGGCTCCAGCACCGAGGCCAGTCGCGCCAGCGCCTCGGGCTGTCCCAAGGCCGCGCCGACACGAGCGCCCGCCAGCCCGTAGGCCATCGACAGGCTGCGCAGGACGATCAGATTGGGTTGAGCCGCAATGGCTTCGGCGGCGGAGGGGGCGTCAGCGTATTCGACCATGCCCTCGTCCACGACCAGCAGGGCCGGGGCGACCCGCGCGGCCATCTCGGCCACCGCCTCGGGCGAGCCGAGGGCGCGCAGGATGACGGCGCCCGTTTCGCCGGTTCCGGGGCGATAGAGGGTGGACAGGGCGCGGTAGGGCTCGGCGTCCGGCGCCTCGACCCGCAGGCCGTCGCGCGCGGCGAGGCGGAAGACCAGCTCCAGCCCGTGCGTCAGGCCGCGCACCGGCAACACCTGATCGGCGGCCAGGCCATAGACCTCGCCCATGCGCGCGGCGAGGGCCGAGGGGGCGGCGGGGTAGCGGTCCAGACCCTCGCCGCCGGCGACCAGCGGAGCGAAGGGGGCGGGCAGGTTCTTCATTGGCCCGACCTCAGGTCGGCGGCGCGGGCGTGGGCTTCCAGCCCCTCCATCCGCGCCAGCTGGGCGGCGACGGGGGCGAGGGCGGCGGCGCCGGCGGCGCTGACGCACTGGACCGACATGGAGGTCATGAAGCTGGCGGTGGTGACGCCGCCGAGGGTCCGCGCTCCGCCGTCGGTCGGCAGGACGTGACTGGGCCCGGCGGCGTAGTCGCCGAGGGTCTCCGCCGCATTCGGGCCGACGAAAATCGCGCCGGCGGCGGTGATCTTCGGAACCCACTGATCCGCGTCCAGCGTCTGGATGGAGAGGTGTTCCGGCGCATAGAGGTTCGACACCTCGCAGGCCTCGGCGATGCTCTTCACCCGGATGATCCGGCCCTCGGCCAGAGCCGCGCGGGCGATGTCGGCGCGGGGCAGGGTCTCGAGCTGAAGGTCCAGTTCCTGCAGCACGGCGTCGATCAGCCCTTTGCTCTCGGACACCAGCAGCACCTGGGCGTCGGGATCGTGCTCGGCCTGGCTGAGCAGGTCGGCGGCGGCGACCACGGCGTCGGCGTCGCGGTCGGCGATGACCAGCAGTTCGGACGGCCCGGCGGGCATGTCCACAGCGGGGCCGCCGGGCAGGGCGGAGGCCTGTTTCTTGGCCTCGGCCACCCAGGCGTTGCCGGGGCCGAACAGCTTGGCGACAGGCTCGATCTCGCCGTCATCGAAGGTCGCGCCAAACGTCAGGGCGGCGATAGCCTGCGCCCCGCCGATCAGCCACAGATCGTCCAGACCGGCCTCGGCGGCGGCGATGATCATGGCCGGGTGCGGCTGGCCGTCCTTCGAGGGCGGGGTGACGGCGACCCGCCGCTCCACGCCCGCCACCTGCGCCGGAATGGCCAGCATCAGCAGGGACGAGAACAGGGGGGCGGTGCCGCCCGGCACATAGAGGCCCGCCGAGCCGAGCGGACGCCAGGCGATCCTGGAGCGAACGCCGGGCCGGGTCTCGACCCAGTCGCTGTCCTCCGGGCGGGTGGCCTGATGGAAGATGCGGATGTTCTCGGAGGCGATCTTCAGCGCGCGCGTGGCGGCGGGCGGCAGGGCGGCGCGGGCGTCGGCCAC
Source organism: Brevundimonas sp. (assembly GCA_031119155.1). Lineage (GTDB taxonomy): Bacteria > Pseudomonadota > Alphaproteobacteria > Caulobacterales > Caulobacteraceae > Brevundimonas. The sequence continues at coordinate 557 of JAVHYH010000303.1, read as the reverse complement.
CAGTTGGTCGGTGATGACGATGCGGCGCGGCGCGGCGCCGTCCAGCTTCAGGCTCCAGTCGGTGACGGCGGCGCCGCCCCGGGCCTGAACGTCGTCGAAGATGGCGCGCACGCCGTCGCTGACCTGCGCCTCGGTGCGGCGGGCGGGCCGGGCGAGGGCGGCGCGGCGACCGGCGGCGTCGAGCGACGACCAGTCGATGATGTTTCCAAGCAGACCGGGCATCACATCATCTTCTCGATCGGGAGGACCAGAATGGCGGAGGCGCCGGCCCCCTTCAGCTTCTCCAGCGTCTCCCAGAACACGGCCTCCTGACAGACGGCGTGGACGGCGACGGCGTCGTCTCGGCCCGACAGGGGCATGACCGTCGGCGCGCCCGCGCCCGGCAGGATGGCGGTGATCTGGTCCAGCGCCGCGCGAGGCGCGTTCAGCATGACGTATTTGGCGCCCTGCGAGGCGACGACGCCGCTCATCCGTTCGATGATGCTGTCCAGCAGTTCGGCCAGTTGGGGCTCGGGGGCGACCGGCGAGCGGATCAGCACCGCCTGCGATTCCAGCAC
>JAVHYH010000302.1 GCA_031119155.1 Brevundimonas sp. | reverse complement strand
GTCCTCGATCAGCGGCTGCTTGTTCTCGATGTTGTCGGGAACCTTACGCAGGCCGTCCATGTCGTCGCTGAAGGCGATCAGGCGGGTCGGGATGTGGTCGTCGACCAGCGCGCGGAAGGCCTGGCGCACCATGGTCGTGCGCGCCACCTCGCCGAAGGTGCCCATGTGCGGCAGGCCCGACGGACCATAGCCGGTCTCCAGGATCACGGGCCGTTGCAGCGCCGGGAAGGTCGCCAGCGCCTCATCGGCCTTGCCCGCGTCGATCAGCAGTTTCGCCGCCTCGCGCTCGGCGTCGCTCAGCCGCTTCTTCAGAACGTGGTTCAGAAGATTGCGGGCCTGTTCAAACGGCCACGACTTGGCGTCGCGCGCGAGGAGTTCGATGTTCTGCAGCATGGGACGGGCTTTGACGCCTGCGCATCGCCGGGTCAACTCATCGCGCGGCGATAACGATCACCTCGACCCGGTAATCCGGCGAGGCCAGCCGGCTTTCACCCGTGGCGCGCGCGGGCGGGTTGGCGGTGTCGACCCAGGCGTCCCAGACGCTGTTCATGGCGTCGAAGTCGGCGATGTCGGCCAGCCAGATCTGGGCGCTCAGGATTTTCGACTTGTCGCTGCCCGCCTCGGCCAGCAGGGCGTCGACCTCGGCCAGAGCCGTCTTCGTCTGCGCGATCACATCGTCGCCCGGCTCACCGACCTGCCCCGCCAGATAGATAGTGTCCCCGTGAATCACCGCTTCACTCATGCGGGCGCCGGGCTGGATACGGGTGATCATGGGAAGCCTCCTCTGGATGCGCCCACACCTATCGCCCCCCGCTGCATCCGGCACGTCATTTGTCCGCAGATACGCGGACAGCGGACACCGTCCCGGCCACCACAGCTACGCCGCTCGCCACGATCAGGGCGTCCTCGATCAGGCCGCTTTTCGTCTGCCCCATCCGGCGCATGGCCCGCTTGCGCCCCGCCAGCGTCAGATAGGCCAGCGGCACGGCTGTCGCGATGGCGACCAGTCCGCCCGCCCGCTCCCGCCCCTTCGGCGCCAGCGCGCTCCCGGCGATGCCGGCGCTCATCACCCGCGCCAGCAGCCCCAGAAACACCGTCCGATCCGGGGCCGACTTCATCTTGTCGCCGTACAACTCCCCCGCCCCCATCGCCAGCGCCCCCGCCGTGAACAGCGGATGGGTCAGCAGCCGCAGCTTTCCGGGCGTCTTTCGTTTCGCCAGGTGCGCGGCGGCCAGGGCGGCCATGGGCGTCATCGACCGGGCGCTGGCGACGGCGCCGATCAGGGCGGAGGGGAGCAGGTCTGGGGCTTTCATACCGGTCCAACCGGCGGGAGCTCCGCCGGTTCAACCCGGCCGGGCGATCAGCCCTCGGCCTCAGCCTCGGCCTGCGCCTCGCCCGAACCCGCGCCGGGGATCGCGATGCAGCGCTGGCGCGTGCCGCCGTCAGCGGTGGGCTCCACGCGCGGGGCGACCGAGGCGACGGTCACGCCGTCCGCCTCATAGGTGGCCAGGAACTGGCAGCCGGTCTGCAGGTCGGTCAGCACATAGACGCCCGGCTGATCGGTCGGCGTCTTCGTCAGATTGGCCGTCACCACGCCGCGCAGCGCGCCGACCGGATCATTGACGGCCTGCTGGATCTGCTCGGATCGGGTGTTGATCTCCGTCGCCGTGGCCGAGGCCTTGGCGGCGGTGTCCTCGATCTCTTGCAGGGTCGAGACGGCCTCGTCACAGGCGGCGACAAGCCCGAACAGGGCGGAGACGGCGAGAACGGGGATCAGTTTCATGCGCGCATCCATGCCAGAGGGATGACGCCACGTCAGGGTGACGACTTGACCCATCCCCGCCCCCGTGGCCTTTGCGCCGCCTGATGAAGACCGCTGATTTCGACTTCGACCTGCCCGACGACAGTATCGCGCTGCGCCCCGCCGAGCCGCGCGACTCCGCGCGCCTGCTGGTGGTGCGTCAGGACGGGCTCGAGGATCGGATCATCCGCGACCTGCCGGACTTCCTGCGCCCCGGCGATGCGCTCGTGTTCAACGACACCCGCGTGATCCCTGCCCGCCTGTCCGGCCTGCGTGAGCGGCCCAATCCCGGCGTCGGCGGCGCGGAGGGCGAGACGCTGAGCGTCGAGGTCGAGGCCACCCTGCACCACCGCGACGCGCCCGACGTCTGGTCCGCCTTCATGAAGCCGGGCAAGCGCATCAAGGACGGCGACCGGATCCGGTTCGGCCTGATGACGGACGGCGCCTGCGAGCTCGGACGTCTGGACGCCACCGTCACCGGCAAGGGCGATGACGGTCTGGTCACCCTGAAGTTCGACCTGTCCGGTCCGGCGCTGGACGACGCCATTCGTGATGTCGGGGTCATGCCCCTGCCGCCCTATATCGCCGCCAAGCGCCCCGAGGACGACCGCGACCGCTCGGACTATCAGACCGTCTTCGCCGAGCATGACGGCTCGGTCGCGGCCCCGACCGCGGGCCTGCACTTCACCCCGGCCCTGCTGGAGGCCCTGAAGGCGCGCGGCGTCTCGACCCACGCGGTCACCCTGCACGTCGGCGCCGGCACCTTCCTGCCGGTCAAGGCCGACGACACCGCCGATCACAAGATGCACTCCGAATGGGGCGAGGTCTCACACGAGATCGCCGACGCCCTCAACGCCGTCCACGCCGCCGGGGGCCGCATCGTCTGCGTCGGCACCACCTCCCTGCGCCTGCTGGAAAGCGCGACCGGCGACGACGGCGTGGTCAAACCCTTCCACGGCGACACCGCCATCTTCATCACCCCCGGCTACCGCTTCCGCGCCGTGGACGTGCTGATGACGAATTTCCACCTGCCCAAGTCGACCCTCTTCATGCTGGTCAGCGCCTTCGCGG
>JAVHYH010000061.1 GCA_031119155.1 Brevundimonas sp. | reverse complement strand
TATTCGATGGCGTCCTGGTCGCCCAGCCAGTCCGACCCCTTGACGGTGTCGTACATGTGCCATTTCCACGAGTCCTCGCCCATGTTGCCGAGCGAGGCGGAGATGCCGCCCTGCGCCGCGACGGTGTGGGAGCGGGTCGGGAAGACCTTGGTCACGCAGGCGACCTTCAGCCCCTGCTGGGCAGCGCCCAGGGCGGCGCGGAGGCCCGAGCCGCCGGCGCCGAGAACGACCACGTCATATTCGTGATCGACGAATTCGTAAGCAGCCACCGATCAGGCTCCGATACCGGCCGGGAGCGGGGCCGAACCCAGCGCCAGACGCACGATGAAGAAGACGCTGGCCGCGGCCAGAGCGAAGAAGACGAGGTTGACCAGCACCAGCGACAGGGTCTTGGCCCCGGCGGTGTGGACGTAGTCCTCGACGATCACCTTCCAGGCCAGGGCGGCGAAGGTGCAGAAGATCACCACGGTGGCGATCAGCAGTCCGGCGTTCAGCGGGCTGGTGAACCAGCCGGCCACGGCGGCGTAGTCGGCGCCCGCCAGGCTGAACCCGGTCGCGGCGACCCACAGGCCCAGCGGCATCAGCAGCAGCAGGCAGACGCGCTCCAGCGCCCACTCGCCCGCGCCGTGGCGCTCGGAAATCTTGACGTTGTTCTTGAACTTGGCGGGACCACTCACAGCGAAACCCTCCCGGTCGCGAACAGGACCACCCAGAACAGCACCGCCAGCGGGATCGGGCTCCACACCGCGATGTTCGACAGCAGATTGGCCGACTTCAGCGTCAGGCCGTTGCCGGTGTCGTTGATCAGGTGGCGACCGCCGTTGAGGATGAAGGAGAACAGCACCACCGTCAGGCCGAAGCCGATGAACAGGCCGAAGGGCGAACCGGCGCAGGCCGCGACCTTGGCATAGGTTTCCGGCCCGGACGCCACGGCGGCCAGCCAGCCCAGGGCGAACAGGGCGCCGAAGCTGGCCGCGCCGATGGTGACGCGGAACAGGATCGAGGCCGTCATGGTGACGTGCCAGCGCCAGGTCTGCAGGTGGGGGGAGAGCGGCCGGACGCGGCCATTGGGCTGACGCACGAACCGGCCGGTGCGGTCGGTCGTCTGGTCGCCCGTCGTTGGGGAGCTCGACATTGCGAATGGTTCTCAAAAAACCTGAGCGAAAACAGTCGCTCGAAGATTGGTGCACAGGCTTTAGTCAGCGCGGGCGGGAGGGTCAACGCGGCCAAGGTCGACAACTGCACTGTGTGGCGCCGTTGCGTCCCCCTCCGGCCCATCACGATTTCGAGCGCGGGCACTATGTAGTAGCTTTGGAAACCTTCTCGCGGCAGCCTTGGGCCCATGACCGGCCTCATCGTCTTTGCATTCGCGGGCGCGCTCCTGCCGCAGTCCGCGCCACATCCCTCGTCGCAGGTCATCTATTCCGCGCCGGCGATCCGTCCGTTCGAGCCGAATGCGAGCTTCGGGCGCGAGAACGCCCGTGGCGATGGCGGGGAAAGCCGGCGCCACGCCTTGGAGGTTCCGGTGTCGGTGGACGCCTATGCGCGGTCCTATGAATTCGTGCCGACCTCGGTCGAGCTGGCCTACAACCGCGGCGTCAACAGCGCCGAACAACGCGTCGATCAGAACGCCGGTCCCCTGGACGGCAGTTGGCAGGTGTCGGACGATCGCGGCCAGGTGCTGTTCGGCATGGTCCTCAGCGATCCGCGCGGCGGCGCTACCGAAGGCGGCTGGCGCAATACCGAGGGGTTCGGCTTGGCGACCGCCAATGGCCGCACCATCACGCTTGAGGACATGGGCGTTCTGACGCTGGACCGTCAGGGCAATGGCTGGCGCGGCACCCTGGCCTCGAACGGCCGGTCGCGCGCGGTCACCGTCACCCGGCCCTGATCGGCCTTACTGATCCAGCCTGAGACGGGACACCGCCGCCTGCAGCGCGGGCGCGCCATAGGGCGTGGCCGGGCCGCGTCCCCAGACCGGGTCGGGCCACAGTGCATCGTCGTGGCGGCGGCCGACCACATGGACATGAAGCTGGGCCGTCACATTGCCGATGGCGCCGACGTTGAGTTTCTGGACCGGTCGCCCGGCGGCCTCTCCCAGCATCCGCACCGCGTCTCCGGCCTTCAGGATCTCGTCCATCAGGGTTGCGCGATCGACGGGCGTCAAGTCTTCCAGCTCATGCAGGCCCACCCGGCGGGGGATGAGGATCAGCCACGGGAAGCGGCTGTCGTCCTGCAGGCGCACCTGACAGAGCGGCCAGTCGAGGGCGATGACGGACCCGGCGTCGAAGGCGGGATCGGCTTTGAAATCAGCGGACATGACGCCTCGGTCGCGCGGACGGGCCGAAGCGTCAAGCCGTGTCGTCAGTTCAGGGCGTAGACCACACAGGCGCTGTCGGTCAGCTCACGCAGCGGCGGCTGGAGCGCCAGTCGGGCGGCCTCGATCTCGACTTCGGTCGGACCGACGACCCCCGGTCGCGGCGGGGGAGGAGGCGGCGGGGGCGGAGGCGGCGGGGGCGGCGGCGCTCCGGCGCGCATCCGGGTCCCGCTCATCACGACATCGCCGCTATCCACGGTCGTGGCGATCTCGCCGCCGCCATAGGAGGGCCAGCCGGCCAACACGTCCGTCTCGCAGGCCCGTCCGCTGGGATCGATCACCTGCACCCGGCCCAGACTGGTCCCGGCATTCGAGGCGGCCTCGCGGGCCCGGCGCGCGGCGTCCTTGATCGCCTCGCCCTGCAACCAGGTCTTCAAGGCGTTGTCGGGATCCAGATTGTAGCGCACGGAACTGACCGAGGTCGGGCTGCTGGCCGTGACGGTCGCATAGACCCGCTCCAGCACCGAGATGTCGCGGATCATCAGCGACACGGTGGCGTCCGCCTGATAGCGGACGATCCGGTCGGCGCGGGTGTTGTCGCGCATCACCCCGTTCTCGTCGCGATACTGGTCGTAGATCGGGCGGGTCGTGATGGTGGTCTCGACGCGCACCACCTCCGGCCCATAGGCGCCCAGCGTCTGGCTGAGCGCGCGGATCTGGTCGGCGGCCTTGCGCGCGGCCTCGGCGGCGCTGCGGTCGATGGTCTGGAAGCTGGCGTTGAAGGCGGCGCGGTTGGCCGGCACCTCCGTGCGGACCTGTCCGATGGACGCGATGACCGGATCCCGCATCCACCAGGGCGCGGGCACATAGCGGTCGCCGATCGAGGCCGGCGGGACCTGGGCGTGTGCGACGGTCGGCGCGGCGAGGGGCGAAAGGGTCGCGATGGCGACGAGGGCGGCGGTCAGTCGATGCATTCCGGAACTCCCTTTGACCTCGCCAGCCTGTGCGATGGCGGGGGCGGGGTAAAGCGAGCGGGCGCGCGCTGTCAGGTCTCGTCAGGCCTATGACTTGAATAAGAAAAATCTATGAGAAATGAGCGCGTCAAATGATTGACTTTGTGCAGCGCAACGGCCATTTCGCGTCTGCGGCGCCGCTCCTCCGGCGCTCCGGATTTCCAAACTTCAAGCTCTATCCAGGAGAACAGCGATGCTGGGCGTCGGTCAAAAACTGCCGGAATTCAAGATCATCGGCGTGAAGCCGGGCTTCAACAGCCACGAAGAAGGCGGCGTCTCGGCCTTCGAGCCGATCAACAACGAGAGCTTCGAAGGCAAGTGGAAGGTCATCTTCTTCTATCCGAAGGACTTCACCTTCGTCTGCCCGACCGAGATCGCCGAATTCGCCAAGCTCGGTAAGGATTTCGAGGACCGCGACACCGTCGTCCTCGGCGGTTCGACCGACAACGAGTTCGTCAAGCTGGCCTGGCGCCGTGACCACGCCGACCTGAACGCCCTGCCGATCTGGCAGTTCGCCGACAACGGCGGCAAGTTCGCCCGCGAACTGGGCATCCTGAACGAGGAAGAGGGCGTCGCCCTGCGCGCCACCTTCGTGGTCGACCCGCACAACGTCGTCCAGCACGTCTACGTCACCAACCTGAACGTGGGCCGCGCCCCGGCTGACACCCTGCGTGTCGTCGACGCCCTGCAGACCGACGAGCTGTGCGCCTGCAACCGCCCGGTGGGCGGCGACACGCTGGCTGCGTAACAGTACGGTCAGTGCTTCCCTGACAGGCGGCGGCGAAAGTCGCCGCCTGTTTTGTTTCCGGATTAGATTTTCGAGGACATCCCATGTCGATTGACGCCCTGCGCGACCAGATCCCGGCCTATGCCAAGGATATCTCCCTGAACCTGTCGTCGCTGGCCGGCGAGACGGTGCTGAACGACCAGCAGAAGTGGGGCTGCTTCCTGGCCTCGGCGCACGCCATCGGCGTCGCCCCGGTGGTCAAGGCCATCGAAGCCCAGGCCGCGACCATCCTGTCGCCGGAAGCCATGAGCGCCGCCAAGTCGGCCGCCGCCATCATGGGCATGAACAACATCTACTACCGCGCCCTGCACCTGATGAAGAACCAGGAGTACACGACGCTTCCGGCCAAGCTGCGCATGAACGTCATCGCCAATCCGGGCGTCGACAAGATGGACTTCGAGCTGTGGTCGACCGCCGTGTCGGCCATCAACGGCTGCGGCGCCTGCATGGACGCCCATGAGAGCGAGCTGCGCAAGCACGGCATCCCCAACACCCAGGTCCAGGCCGCCCTGCGCATCGGCGCCGTGGTCCACGCCGCCAGCCGGATCATCGCCTCGGAAACGGCGCTGGCGAACTGATCGGGGTCAGGACGAGGCGTCGGCCGGAGCCGGCGTCTCTCCGGCTTCAATGTATCGGGTCAGGCGGTTGAACTGACCGCCCATGACGGAATCGACCCCGTCGGCCCATGCGCCCACTCCGGGCCCGCGGACCACATAGGTCATGATCAGCGACCATTCGCGATCCGTGCCGACCCAGCCGAAACCGAGTTGAGCGACTGTCGCTCGTCCCTTGAGCGGCCCCAGGGGCGCGTCGAGAACAACACCGGTCTCAGCGATCTCCACCAGCCGTCCATGCTCGAAGCGCGTTCCGTCGGGCATGGCCTCGCACAGGCAGCCGCCGGGTTCGAATTGCAGGCTGAGATTGCCGGCGTCGCCACTGTAGGTGTGGCTTCCGTCCCACCAGCGACCGATCTCGCCTATCGCTGTCTGAACGCCTTCGCGGCTGGTCCTCAGGTCGGCTTCGTAGCGCAGCACGAAATGATCGGGTCCCCGCTCGACAACCTCCGCCGCGGCGGGCGTGGCCAGCATCAGGACCACCGCCGCGGCCAATGATTTCAACATGACTGATCCTCCGCCGACATCGGCCGCCGATCAGGGCGCGGCGTCAAGTCAGGCGGACTGGAAGGTCAGGGGCGCGCCCCAGAACTGGCTGACCAGTTCCGACTGCGGACCCGGCTTGCCGGTGGTCAGGAAGTCGCGACGGCCCGATCCGCCCAGCGCATACTCCGGATGCCGCTCGAAATAGCGGTCCAGAGCATCGGCCACGGCGGTCGGCTGGTGGATCAGCGACGTCCCCTCGGGCAGGGCGGCGGCGAAGACCTCGGCCACGATCTCGTAGTGGGTGCAGCCCAGGATGGCCTTGTCCGGGTGACGACCGATGCGGCGGCGCAGGGCGTCCACGTGATCGCGCACCACCACCTCCAGCTCCTCGGCCGGAGCGCCCAGTTCGATCAGGCCGGCCAGACCGGGGCAGGGCTCGGAGAAGACGGCCAGATCCTCGCGCCGCTTGTCGATCTCGATCTCATAGACCCGGCTCATCGCCGTGGCGGCGGTGCAGAAGACGCCGGTGATCTCCAGCGCCTCGATCTTGTCGCCCAGCCGCTCGGCTTCATAAGTCCAGGGCAGGCCGGTCGCCGCCTCGATGGTCGGCACGATGATGCCCAGCACATTGACCGGGCGGCCGTGACGCGCCCGCGCCTCCGGCACCCAGGTCTGCTGCAGGCGGCGCAGGGCGATGGCGCTGGCGGTGTTGCAGGCCAGGACGATGACATTGGCCCCGGCCTCGAACAGGCGCTCGCAGCCCGCGCGGGTCAGGTCGACGATCTCCTCGCCGCCCCGACCGCCGTAGGGCGCATTGGCCTGATCGGCCAGATAGACGAAATCCCGCTCGGGGAAGCGTCGGGTCAGTTCGCGGTGAACGGTCAGACCGCCCACGCCGGAGTCGAAAACACCAATGGCCATGGGCGCGATTTAGCCGCGCCGCTTCCTGCCGTCCATGGCTGGAGGTTACGCGGCGTTCGTGTGACAGTCCGCCCGCCTCGGGCCCATGGTCCGCGGAAACGAAGCGACGCTACGGAGTTCCCATGCACAGACGCCAACTTCTCATCGCCGGAGGCAGCCTCATGGCCCTCACCGCCACCGCAGGCTGCGCCACCGTCGGCGGTTCCGGCGGATCCGCCGCGAACTATGCTGAAGATGCGCGTATCGCCCGCGCCGTGCTGCCGACCCAGACGCCGCGCGCCGAGTTGCTGCAGGTCTGGACCGGTCCGTATGAGGGCGTGCCCCCGTGGGACAAGGTGACCGCGCCCAAGCTGCGCGAAGCCATTCTGGAAGGCATCGAACTGCGTCGCGCCGAGATCACTGCGATCGCCGACAATCCCGACGCCCCGACTTTCGCCAACACCTCCGTCGCCATGCAGATGGCCGGCGAGCCGCTGGGCCGGGCCATGTCCCTGTTCGGCGTGATGACCTCGAACATTGGCTCGGCCGACTATCAGGCGCTGGACCGCGAGGTGTCGCCGTTGCTGTCCGCCGCCGGCGACGAAATCACCTTCAACGAGAAGCTGTTCAATCGCATCAAGACGGTCGCCGACAACGCCCAGGCCGCCGGCCTGACCGCCGAGCAGACCCGTATCGCCACCCGCAGCCGCGACGCCTACATCCGTGGCGGCGCCGCGCTGGACGCTGCGAAGAAGGCCGAGCTGGGCCGCATCAACACCGCCCTGTCCAACGCCTTCACCAGCTTTGGCCAGAAGGTCGTGGCCGACGAAAACACCTGGACGGTCATCCCGACCGAAGCCGGCGTCGCCGGTCTGCCTGCCTCGAACAAGGCCGCCGCCGCCGCTGCCGCGCGCAGCCGCAATGTTCAGGGCTGGGCCATCGTCAACACCCGCTCGAGCGTCGATCCCTTCCTGACCTTCGGCGACGACCGCGCCCAGCGCGAGATCGTGTGGCGGAAGTTCGTGAACCGGGGCGACAACGGCGACGCCAACGACACCAATGCGACCATCGCCGAGATCGTTCGCCTGCGCGACCAGCGCGCCAAGCTGCTGGGCTATCGCAACCACGCTGAACTGCGCATGCAGGACACCATGGCCAAGACCCCGGCCGCAGCCAGCGATCTGATGAACCGCGTCTGGGCTCCGGCCAAGGCCCGCGTCGCCGAGGAAGTGGCGGACATGCGCGCCATCGCCGGCCACGACATCGAGCCGTGGGACTATCTGTACTACGCCGAGAAGGTGAAGAAGCAGAAGTACGACCTCGATCAGAACGAGCTGAAGCCCTACTTCGAACTGGGCGCGGTCAAGCGCGGCGCCTTCTACATGGCCGAGCGTCTGTACGGCCTGGAGTTCAAGGCCCTGCCCAGGGGCACGGTCCCGGGCTTCACTCCCGACGTCGAGGTGTTCGAGGTCACCGACAAGGCGACCGGCCGCAACGTCGGCCTGTTCTATTCGGACGACTTCGCCCGCGCCGGCAAGCGTTCGGGCGCCTGGGCCACCAGCTACCGCTCGCACTCGACCTACGACGGTCCCAAGAACGTCCTGTCGTCGAACAACAACAACTTCACCAAGCCGGGCGAAGGCGAGCCCCTGCTGATCTCGCTGGATGACGCCGAGACCCTGTTCCACGAGTTCGGCCACGCCCTGCACTCGCTGAACTCGACGGTGAACTATCCGGCGCTGGGCGGCACCCCGCGCGACTTCGTGGAATATCCGTCGCAGGTGCACGAGCACTGGGTGCTGTCGCGCCCGATCCTCGACGGCTTCATGAAGCACTACCAGACCGGCGAGCCCATGCCGCAGGCGCTGGTGGACAAGGTCGAGCGCGCCTCCACCTTCAACCAGGGCTATGCGACGGTCAGCTATCTGTCGTCGGCGCTGGTGGACATGGACCTACACACGCAAGCGACTCCGCCGACCGACATCGACGCCTTCGAGCGCGACAGCCTGGCCCGCTACGGCATGCCGAAGGAGATCGTGATGCGGCACCGCCTGCCGCAGTTCAATCACCTGTTCACGTCCGACGCCTACTCGGCCGGCTACTACAGCTACCTGTGGTCGGAAGTCATGGACGCCGACACCTGGGCCTATTTCGAGGAGTCGGGCGACGTCTTCAATCCGGAGATCGGCCGTCGCTACAAGGACATCATCCTGGCGCCGGGCAACACCACGGATCGCGCCGACGCCTATCGCGCCTTCCGCGGTCGCGACCCGGACGTCAGCGCCCTGCTGAAGGTCCGGGGCTTCCCGACCAACTGAGGCGCCGGCATCGGCAACATGGCAAAGGCCGGTGGGAAACCACCGGCCTTTTTCCTTGCGCCCAGGTTCCCTGCGCTCAGGCCGGGCGGCCGGGCGCGACCATCGCCATGATCGGACCCGAGCGTCGGGCGCGGGCGTAGTCGTCCTGCCGCGACGGGGGCAGCTGGCGGATGGCCTCGCGGGTCACGACGCGGACGCAGAGCGTATCGACCAGTCGCGAGGCTCGGGTGCAGACCGCGCGCGCCTCACTGGCCACACGGGCGTCGAATGCGGCGACGCCGCCGGCGGTCGAAAGATCGAGGTCGCCGACCGGGATGCGAAGGCTGTCCTGGGCGGCGGCGGGGATGGCCATCAGGCTGAAGGCGATCACTGGAAGCAGGGTTCTGAACATCTGAAAATCCTCCCGTCGCAGGTTGCGCGACGACAAGGCAGATGAGGGGCTCGTGTAACGGGCACCAGACCAGAATCGTGACGTTTCGGCGATTACAGGTTGAGAACTTATTCGTCATCCACAAGGTGGGCTTATGAGTGGGGGGCCGCCGGAGCGGCTCCTCCACAGGCATATCAGTAGGCGGTCGCACCACGGCTGGCCGCATAGTCGACCTGAACGGCAGGGGGCAGCTGGCGCACGGCCTCGCGGCGGACAGCGGCCTCGCAGACGGTGCGGTCGCTGATGTTGCTGCCGGGGCGGCGCGCGCCGCGGCACAGGCCACGGGCGGCGCCGTCAACGCGCTGGTCGAAGGCGGCGGCGCCGGTCGAGGTGGCGAGGTTCAGGTCGCCGAACGTGATGCGGGCTTCCTGGGCGGAAGCGGCGCCGGCGGAGGCGAGAAGCAGGACGGCGGTGAGAGAGGCGAGGGTCTTCATGGCGGTCTCCTGAGGAGCGCTGCATCGCTCGGGGGCGGCGACCGTGACCGTATCGTCCCCGGCTGTTTCAACCGCGTGAGACTTCAGCGGCGAAATAGAGACGCCGCATTAAATCGCCGAAAGCTGATCGCCGATCAGCCGCTGTTGCGCAGCCCCGCCGCTACGCCGTTCAGCGCCAGCAGGATGCCCTCGCGGACGCGGGGATCATCGTCCCCCGCCCGGCGCCGGCGGATCAGCTCGATCTGCACATGGTTCAGCGGCTCGACATAGGGCATGCGCAGACGGATCAGCCGGTCCAGTTCGGGTTGACCGCCCAGCAAGGCGGATTGACCCGTGATGGCCAGAACGGCGGCTTCGGTCCGGTCCCACTCCGCCCGGATGGCCGAGAAGACGCGGTCGGCCAGCGCCGCATCCGGCACCAGGGTGGCGTAGCGGCGCGCGATGGTCATGTCGGCCTTGGCCATGACCATCTCCATGTTCTGGATCAGGGTGCGGAAGAAGGGCCAGTCGCGGTGCATGGCCTGAAGCTCCTCGACCGACACCCCTTCGATCGCCGAGCCGAAACCGAACCAGCCCGGCAGCATGACCCGGCTCTGGCTCCAGCTGAACACCCAGGGGATGGCGCGCAGATCCTCGATCGCGGTCGAGGTGGTGCGCGAGGCAGGGCGCGAGCCGATCTTCAGGTCCGCGATCTCGGCGATCGGGGTGGCGGCGCGGAAATAGTCGACGAAGCCGTCCGTCTCATAGACCAGCGCCCGGTAGGCGTTCATCGAGGCCTGCGAAAGCTTCGACAGGGTGGCGCCGTGTTTCGCCGTCAGTTCGGCGTCGGGCGGCGGAGCCAGCGACGCCAGCAGGACGCCGCAGGTCAGGGCGTCGAGGTTGCGGCGGGCGACTTCCGGCTCACCGTACTTGTTGGCGATGACCTCGCCCTGCTCCGTCACGCGAATGCGGCCCGCGACCGTGCCCTGCGGCTGGCCCAGCACGGCGGAGAAGCTGGAGCCCCCGCCCCGACCCACGGCGCCGCCCCGACCGTGGAACAGCTGAAGCCGCAGACCGGCCTTGTCCGTGACCTCCAGCAGGGCGCGCGACGCCTCGTGCAGCTCCCAGGTTGAGGTCAGGTAGGAGCCGTCCTTGTTGGAGTCGGAATAGCCGATCATCACCTCCTGCACCCCACGCGCGCTGGCGACGGCGAGGGCGGAGCGCTCCTTCAGAAGCCGTTCCAGCGTCGGCTTCGCGGCGCGCAGGTCGCCGATGGTCTCGAACAGGGGCGCGGCCTGCACGGGACAGGTCTCGGGCGCCTCGGGCCGGAACAGGCCGACCTCCTTCAGCAGCAGATAGACCTCCAGCAGGTCCGACGCCGCGTCGGTCTTGGAGACGATGTGGGTGCGGATCGCCTGCGGTCCGAACAGGCGCAGGGCCTCAGCCGCCGCCTGCAGGATGCCGCGCTCCTTCAGCGTCTCCTCGGCATAGGTCTCATAGGGATTGAACAGAAGGCGACCCGACGCCAGTTCACCGGCCAGAACCGCCAGCCGGGCCTCTTCGTCCAGCGCCGAATAGTCGTCCGCCACCCCGGCGACCTTCAGCAGGTCGGCCACGACACGCTCATGCACATCGGAGTTCTGGCGCAGGTCCAGGGTCGCCATGTGGAAGCCGAAGACGTCGGCGGCGGTGATCAGCCGGGCCAGCCGGTCGTCCGCGAAAACCGCGCCGTGGTTGGCGATCAGGCTGTCCTGCAGCACGGCCAGATCGGCGCGGAAGGCGTCGGGGCCGTCATAGGGCTCGGCGTCAAAGGCGGCGGCGCGTGGGGCGGGCTGGCCGGTCAGGACCGGATGGGTCGCCGCCAGCCGGGCGTAGATCTGGCTCAGAACCCGGCGATAGGGCTCGTCGGCGCGATGCTGTGAATGGTCGCCGGACACCCCGGCCAGTTCCGCCAGTTCCGGCGAGATGACGCTCATCGACCCCGACAGGCTCAACTCGGCGCCCAGGGCGTTCACCTCGTCCAGATAGAAGCGCAGCACCGCCCGCGCCTGCGTCCGGAAGGCGGCGGTCAGCACCTCGCCGTTGACGTTCGGATTGCCGTCCCGGTCGCCGCCGACCCAGGTGCCGATGCGGATGAAGGGCTCCAGATCCGGCGCGTCCAGCCGCTTGCGCCAGTCGGCCAGCTGGGCCGGGGCGACGTGCAGGAAGATGCGTTCGAGGAAGGAGACGACGGTGTCGATCTCGTCCTGCACCACCAGCCCGGCCTGCCGGACCAGCCGCGTGGCCCACAGGATGGTGGTCTGACGGCGCAGACCCGCATCCCGCGCCTCAAGATCGCAGGCCGGACCGTTCTGGTCGCAGGCGTCCAGCAGGTCCGAGACCGCGGCGATGCGGTCGATCACGCTCTTGCGTCGGACCTCTGACGGGTGGGCGGTCAGCACCGGGGAGATCAGGGCCGTCTTCAGCAGCGCCCGCGCGTCCTCGGCGGATTGTCCCGCGGCCTTCAGCCGCTCCAGCGCGCCCTCCGGCGTATCGGGACGCGCGCCCTCGGCGGTCTGCTCCCGCGCCCGCCGCTTGCCCGCCCGGTCCTCGGCGACATTGGCCAGCAGGGAGAAGACCGCGAAGCCGTGGGCCAGACCGACCGCCTGGTCCAGCGACAGCTCGCCCAGCAGGCTCTCCAGCAGCCGGGCGTCCTTCTCGCCCGCATCCCTGTGCCAGGCGACCGAGGCCTGACGCACCGTCTCGATCCGGTCGTAGAGTTCGCGCCCGCCCTCGGCGAGGATCACCTCGCCCAGCAGCCCGCCCAGCAGGCGGACTTCATCGCGCAACCGGTCGTCGGCGGCCTGGATCATGGATGTCTCTTTCAGCGGAGAGGCCGCGAGCGTCACCGTATCAGGGGTTTTGGAACTGGCCATGCCAGACCCCAACGCCGAAACCGAAAGTGTGTTCGGCGCGCCGTTTGCACGGTTCCTCGCAAGTCGCGGCCTCGTCGCCGCCTCCACAGAGGAAATGTCATGTCCATTTCGTTGGTTAGCAGCTTCCTTGGTAACATCGCCGGCCTGACCGGAACGGATTCGACCCGGCAGAAATCGCCGGTCGAGCAGCTCTCGGCCGTCGACACGGCCCGCTCCGACTTCGACGCGATCCGCGAGAAGGGCCTCAGCGAATGGGCCCGCGAGCAGAAGATGGAGGCGCTGAAGGAGAAGCTCCGCGCCGAAATCCTGTCCAGCAAGGGCCTGAGCGAGGACGGCGTGGCCGCCCTGCCGGATCAGCAGCGCAATTCCGTCGAGGACGAGATCGCTCGGCTGATCCAGCAGAAAATGGAAGAGAGCATTCAGCGTCAGGTGCAGGACGCCGTTCGCAGCGGAAAGACCGAGGCCGTCCTGCTGGACATCATGGTCTGACCCCTGGGGTCTGTCGCCTACGGGGCGACCCCCAGGCCGAAGACGTCGCGCAGGAACAGGTTGGTCACCTCCGCCTGGGCGTCGGCGTTCGACTTCTTGCGGAAGCCGTGCCCCTCATCCATCGCCAGCAGATACCAGACCGGTCGGCCGTCCTCGCGCACCGCCCGCACGATCTGTTCCGCTTCCGACCGCGGCACGCGCGGGTCGTTGGCGCCCTGGATCACCAGAAGCGGTCGGGTCATCCGGTCGGTCAGGTTCAGCGGCGAAATCTGCTCGAACACCGCCCGCATCGCCGGATCGCGCTCGTCGCCGTACTCCGCCCGACGCAGGTCGCGGCGATAGCCCTCGGTATTCTCGAGGAAGCTGACGAAGTTGGAGATGCCGACGATATCGACCGCTCCGGCCAGCCGGTCCGAGTAGGCGGCCAGCGAGGCCAGCACCATGAAGCCGCCGTACGAGCCGCCGTGCACTACGACCCGTTCGGGATCGAGGTCGGGCTGGGTCGCGATCCAGTCCAGCAGGGCGCCGATGTCCTGCACCGAGTTCTGGCGCAGCGGGCCGTTGTCCAGGGCGACATAGGCCTTTCCGTAGCCGGTCGAGCCGCGGACATTGGGCACGATCACCGCCGCGCCGAGGTCGGCGATCCACTGCTGGTAGGTCGGGTTGAAGCCGGGGCGCGACTGGCCCTCGGGCCCGCCGTGAATGTCGATGATCACCGGACGGCGCCCTTCGCCGCCGGTCGGGCGATAGACGAAGGCCGGAATGCTCAGCCCGTCGAAGGACTCGAAGCGCACCAGTTCCGGCGTGACGAAGGTCAACGCATTGACCGGTCCGACTTCCGAGCTGGTCCAGCGGGTCAGGCCGCCGCCGTCGACGTTCCAGGCCCAGACGTCGCCCGACGAGGCGGGCGTGGACATGTTGATCGCCAGCGACTGGCCGTCCGGCGAGAATTTCAGCGCGCCGACGATGCCGACGGGCAGGTTCGGCTGGGGAAGGGCGCGTCGCGTGCGCAGGTCGCGCAGATGAACCCTGGAGAAGCCGTCTTCATTGGTGGCCCAGGCCAGCACCCGACCGTCAGGAGACAGGTCGAAGCCCTCGACATCCCAGCGGGCTTCCCCGGTCAGGGGCGTCAGCTCGCCGTCCGCCAGCGAAATCTCGACCAGCCGCTGGGCGTCCGAACCCTCGTCGCTGGTGGCGATCACCGACCGGCCGTCGGGGGTCAGCATCGCCTGACCGTAGGACACGGGCGTCGAGCCCGGACGAATGCGCGACGCCTGCCCGGTGGCGGTGTCGAGCAGCCATAGCTGGCTGTCCTGGATCGAGTTGTATTTGCCGATCAGGATGCGGCTTCCATCGCGGGAGGCGTCGACAGGCGACCAGGCGCCGGAGCCCTCATAGATGACCCGGCGGGCGCCGGAGGTCAGATCGGCGGCGATGATGTCGTAGTCGGGCTCGCCCGGACGGACCTGGGCCCAGAAGGCGGTGCGGCCGTCGCCGGAAAAGATGACATCCTCGTTGCGGGTGCCCGGCTCGGTGAGCGGGGTCTCGCTGCCGTCGAGGCCGGCGATGTAGATCTGGAAATACTCGGCGCCGCCGGTGTCCCGGGCATAGGCGTAGCGGTCGGCCGCGCCCGGCACGGCGACGGCCTGGGCGATTGGCTCGCCGAAGAAGGTCAGCTGACGACGGTCTGCGCCGGGCGCGGCGACCCGGTGGACCTGCGCCGTCTCTCCGAAGCGGGTGGTGATCAGCATGGAGCCGTCGGCCAGCCAGTCCTGGAAGCTGGCGGAGCGGGCGTTGCGATAGCGCTGAATCTGGGGCCGCAGTCCGGGCGGAATGGCGGGGATGCCGTCAAACACCAGCGTCCCGACCTCGCGCCGTTCCGGCGGCGGCGCGGTTTGCGCCAGGGCGACGGGCGCCGTGGTCGTCAGAAGCGCTGTCGTCAGCGCCAGTCGGCAGGCCATCTTGCGGAGCGTCATCTCATTCCCCCGAGGATCAATGACTCGATAGAACGGCGTTGTGAAAAGGCCCGCAAGCTTCAAAAGCCCCGGCGGCCTTGTCTCCGCCCCCTTTTTCGAGCATAAGCCGCCGCTTCCGACGCAAGTGAACCTCGCGTCTCCTCCCACACGACCCCGGTTTCGACCGGACGAGGTGGGCGAGAACCCTCTGCCGACGTGATCGTCGCCAGAGGCCGTTTTCGTATGGAGCCGCCTCACTCGCGCACATGAGGTAGTTGATGTTCGAGGCTCTGAACGAGCGGCTGACAGGCGTCTTCGACCGGATCACCGGTC
>JAVHYH010000301.1 GCA_031119155.1 Brevundimonas sp. | reverse complement strand
GACCGAGGCGGCCTGGCTGCCGGTCGTCTTCGTCATGACCAACGCCTGCATGAACCTGCTGCTGGTCAAATTCCGCATGCAGTACGGGCTTCGGCTCTTCGCCCAAATCTTCCTGATCGCCTACGCCCTGATCGCCTTCGGAGCCCTGTTCTTCGAGGACTATCAGTCGACCCTGATCGTGCGGGCCTTCGCCGGCATGGCCTCGGCGGCCCTGACCACGCTGGGCGTCCTCTACACCATTCAGGCCTTCCCGGCGGCGCACCGGCTCAAGGGGCTGGTGCTGGCCATCGGCGCCTCCAGCCTGGCCATCCCGGCGGTCCGCATCTTCTCCAACCATCTGGTCGACCTGTCCGAGTGGCGCGGCTTCCACGTCTTCGAACTGGGCCTGTCCCTGCTGTCGCTGGCGGCGGTGTTCGCGCTGAAGGCGCCGCCGTCCGAACGGTTCAGGGCCTTCGACAAGCTGGACTTCGTGACCTTCGCCCTGTTCGCGCCGGGCATCGCCCTGCTGTGCGCCGTGCTGGGGTTGGGCCGGATCGTCTGGTGGACCGAGGCGGCGTGGATCGGCTGGGCCCTGATCGGCTCCATCCTGCTGCTGACCGCCGCCGGGATCGTCGAGTACAATCGCACGACGCCGCTGATAAACCTGAAGTGGATGGCCGGGCCGGACATCATCCGGCTGGCCCTGATCATCGTCGGCATCCGCGTGGTGCTGTCGGAACAGACCTACGGCGCGGTCGGACTGATGACCCAGATGGGTCTCGGCCCGGACCAGATGCACGGGCTGTTCTGGCTGATCCTGCTCGCCACCATCGCCGGTTCGCTGACCAGCGCCTTCACCATGAACCCGGCCAAGCTCTACAAGCCGATCGCCATCTCGCTGGCCCTGATCGCGGTGGGAGCCTTCCTCGATTCCCACTCCACCGTCCTGACCCGGCCGGGCCAGCTGTATTTCAGCCAAGCCCTGCTGGCCTTCGCCGCCGCCTTCTTCATCGGCCCGGCCATGATGAGCGGCGTGGTGCAGGTGCTGCAGAAGGGCGCCCACAACTTCGTCAGCTTCATCGTCATCTTCGGCATCGGCCAGAACGTCGGCGGCCTGCTGGGCTCGGCCCTCGTCGGCACCCTCCAGACGGTGCGCGAGAAATTCCATTCCAGCCAGCTGTCCGAGCAGATCAACCTCGGCGATCCGGATGTGGTCCAGCGCCTGCAACAGCTGTCGGGCGCCTATGCCCGCGTCATCGGTGATCCCGCCCTGCGCACCGCCGAGGGGCAGGTCCTGCTGCAGCAGCAGATCAGCCAGCAGGCCCATGTGCTGGCCTACAACGACGTCTTCCTGCTGATCGCCGTCTTCGCGGCGCTGGGCAGCCTTTGGGTGACCTTCCATCACCTGCGCCCCCGTTTCGCCGCCCGTCGCGCCGCGCGACAGGCCGAAAAGGTCGATGCCGCCGCGGCCGCCGCCGCCCTCGACTGATCCCCCTTCACACCCCCGAACCGTTGCCCCCATGACCGACACCGCCGCCCCCGCTCCCGCCGCGCCCCAACCGGCCCCGCCGCCGCCTCCCGCCACCGCGGTCGAGCCGCCGCGCAAGCGGGTGCTCATCAGCGTCATGCTGGTGCTGATCGCCCTCGTCGGCGTGCTGCTCGTGCTGTGGGCCTGGCGGCTGCCGCCCTTCACCTCGGGCGTCCAGCACACGGACAACGCCTATGTGCGCGGGCAGGTGACGGTGATCGCGCCGCAAGTGACCGGCTATGTCACGGCGGTCGAGGTGCAGGACTTCCAGACCGTCAGACAGGGCCAGTTGCTGGCCACGGTCGATGACCGCATTTACCGCCAACGGCTGGAGCAGGCGCAGGCGCAGCTTCACGCCGCGCAGGCGGCCCTGGCCAACTCGACCCAGACCCAGACCTCGGCCCGTGGTTCGGTCGCGCAGAGCACCGCCAGCATCGCCGCCGCGCGCGCCAATGTCGCCAAGGCCCAGGCCGACCACAATCGCGCCCGCACCCTGTTCGAAGGCGGCTGGGTGGCGCAGGCGCAGGTCGACGTGACCCGCACCGCGCTGGAGGCCGCGCAGGCCCAGCTGGCCGCCGCCCGCGCCGCCACCGGCATCGCTGAAACCGGCGTGACCTCGGCCATCGTCAGCAAGGGCTCGCTGGAAGCGGCTGTCGAGAACGCCCGCGCCGCCGTGCATCTGGCCGAGATCGACCTGTCCAACACCCGCATCGTCGCGCCGCGCGACGGTCGCCTGGGCGAGATCACCGTGCGTCAGGGCCAGCAGGTCGCCGTCGGGACACAGCTGATGGCGCTGGTCCCGGATCGCATCTGGGTGACGGCGAATTACAAGGAGAACCAGCTTCGCGACATCCGCGTCGGGCAGCCGGTCGAGCTGTCGGTCGACGCCCTCGGCGGCCGCACCCTGACCGGCCGGGTCGAGCAGATCGCCCCCGCCACCGGCTCGGAGTTCAGCGTCATCCGCCCGGACAACGCCACCGGCAACTTCACCAAGGTGGCCCAGCGGGTGCCTGTGCGGATCGCGCTCGATCCGGGACAGGAGGGACTGGATCGGCTCCGCCCCGGACTGTCGGTGGTGGCGCGGGTGGATACGCGGGGAAGGAATTAGGGCGTAGGGCTTAGGAATTGGAAGTGCGGCTACGCCCTAAGTCCTAAGCCCTAACTCCTGCTCCCTAGACGTCGAACTTCACACCCTGCGCCAGCGGCAGGGCGCTGCTGAAATTCACCGTCTGGGTCTGTCGGCGCATATAGGCCTTCCACGCGTCCGAGCCGGACTCACGACCGCCCCCGGTGTCCTTCTCGCCGCCGAAGGCTCCGCCGATCTCGGCGCCCGAGGGGCCGATGTTGACGTTGGCGATGCCGCAGTCGG
>JAVHYH010000060.1 GCA_031119155.1 Brevundimonas sp. | reverse complement strand
CTGGGCGAGACCCGGGCCGCGGTCCTGTCCGAGCCGCCCACGCGGCTGCGGCTGGTGATGAAGATCAACGCCCTGCGGTTCGATCTGGCCAAGCGGATCGTGGCGCGGCAGGGCGAGCGGGCCGGCGGCGTGGCGGCGGCCATGACCACAGGACACGAAGCCTGGCTCGACCCGGCCGAGGTCGATGTCATGCGCGACTCTGGGCTGGCGCATATCCTGTCGATCTCGGGCCTGCACATGGCGGTGGTCGGCGGCTTCGCCTTCTTCCTCGTGCGGCTGCTGGTAGCCCTGTGGCCGTGGCTGGCGTTGCGGGTGTCCGGCAAGAAGGTGGCGGCCTGGGCGGGGCTGCTGGCGGTGGGAACCTATCTGGTGGTGTCCGGCGCGCCGCCCCCGGCCGAGCGGGCGGCGATCACCGCCTCCATCGCCTTCCTCGCCATCCTGCTGGACCGACAGGCAATCACCATGCACGCGCTGGCGGTCGCAGCCTTCGCGGTGTTGCTGATGCAGCCCGAGGCCATCGTCACGCCCGGCTTCCAGATGTCGTTCGCGGCCACGGCGGCGCTGGTGGCGCTGGTCGAGGCCTGGCCGCGACGACCGAAGGAGATTTCGGCGCCTTGGGCCATTCTGGCGATCCAGCGGACCGGCGCCTGGATCATGGCGGCGGTGCTGGCCAGTCTGGTGGCCGGGGCGGCGACCGGACCGTTCGCCATGCAGCATTTCAACCGCTCGGCCATGTACGGACTGGCGGCTAATCTGGCGACGGCGCCGCTGTCGGACTTCCTGATCATGCCGGCGCTGGCCCTCGGCGCCTTGCTGGAGCCGCTCGGACTGGGCGCGCCCTTCCTGTGGCTGGCGTCCAAGGGGATCGAGGTGATGCTGGCCATCGGGGCCTGGACGGCGGGCCTGCCGGGGGCGGTCCGGACCATCGCCAGCGCGCCGGACATCGTGCTGCCGCTGGCCTTCATCGGCATCCTGTTCTGCTGCCTGTGGCGCGGGCCGTTGCGCTGGCTGGGCCTGCCGCTGGCCTGTGCGGTGCTGGTCTGGCCGAGGGCGCCGACGCCCGACGTCTGGATCGGGGATGGCGGGCTGCAGGCGGCCTTCGTGCAGGACGGGCGGGCGGTGGTGATGCGCCCCGGCGTCCGGCAGTTCGCGGTCGATGTGTGGAGCCGCCGGCGGGGGCTGGAGGTGGTCGAGCGCCCGGTCGAGGGCTGGACCTGCAGCCGGTTTTCCTGTGCGCCGGAGGTTTCCGGGCCGGTCGCCCTGTGGTGGGGGCGGCGCGCGCCGACGGAGGAGCAGATGGGTGGACTATGCCGCTCGGCGTCCATCATCAGTGTACGGACGGTCGTGCCGGGACTGCCCGCATCCTGCAGCGGAAAACTGGTTCTGGACGGGCTCGATTACGCCCGCGGCGGGGCTGTGGAGCTGAAACGCGAAGGGCCCGCCGCGGCGAACCGCTGGCGAGCCCTGTGGGTGTCCGACTTGCGTGGCGAGCGGCCGTGGAGCCGCTACGGCGACGCTGAGGGTTAGTGATAACGGCGGATCAGGCCGACCAGCTTGCCCTGCACCGCGACCTGATCCGAACCGTAGATCTTGGTCTCATAGTTGCGGTTGGCGGGCTCCAGCGCGATGGAGGCGCCCTTCTTGCGCAGGCGCTTCAGCGTCGCCTGTTCGCCCTCGACCAAGGCCACCACGATCTCGCCCGACGAGGCGTTCTCGGTCGATTTGATGATGACCATGTCGCCGTTGAGGATGCCGGCCTCGATCATCGAGTCGCCCTCGATCTCGAGCAGATAATGCTCGCCCGAGCCCAGCATGGCTTCCGGCACCGGATAGCGGGCGGTCTCGTGCTCGATGGCGTCGATAGGGGTGCCCGCGGCGATCTTGCCCATCAGCGACAGTTCGCGGGTGTCATTGGCCGGTTCGGCGGCCTTGGGACGCCCGCCGCCCTCGATCACGCCGGGCTTGAAGCCCGCGTGGCCGCGCGGCGCGCCCGCCGTGGCCTGTTCCGGCAGCTTGGTGACCTCCAGCGCCCGAGCGCGGTGGGCGAGGCGGCGGATGAAGCCGCGCTCCTCCAGCGCCGTGATCAGCCGGTGGATGCCCGACTTGGACGCCAGATCCAGCGCCTCCTTCATCTCGTCGAAGGACGGAGACACGCCGGTCTCCTGAATCCGCTCGTGGATGAACATGAGCAGTTCGTGCTGTTTGCGCGTGAGCATGACGACCTCAGGGCGAATCCGGTTTGGAGAACGCTATCGGAACAAACCGCAAACGTCCACAAACTGTTCCTGTGGTGTTCCGGTTAAGGTCCGGTTACCGGAGCAACGCCCGCGTCGCCGCCTCCACGTCGTCCTGACGCATCAGGCTTTCCCCGACGAGGATGGCCTGGGCGTGGGCGTCGGAGACGCGCTGGACGTCATCCGGGGTGAAGATGCCGCTCTCGGCGACCAGCAGGGCCTTCACCGGGCTGAGCATGGACAGCAGTTCGGTCGTCGCCAGATCGACCTCGAAGGTGCGCAGGGAGCGGTTGTTGATCCCGACCAGATCGCCGCCCAGCTTGCAGGCGCGAGCCATCTCGGCCTCGTCATGGGTCTCGATCAGGGCGTCCATGCCGAAGCGTTCGGCCTCGGCCAGCAGTTCGGCGGCCAGCGTGTCGTCGATCATGGCCAGGATGATCAGGATGCAGTCGGCGCCCAGCGCGCGGCTCTCGGCCACCTGCCAGGGATCGACGAGGAAGTCCTTGCGCAGGCAGGGCAGGGCGACCGCGTCGCGGGCGGCGGCGAGGAAGCTGTCGTCGCCCCGGAAGCTGGGGCCGTCGGTCAGGACGGACAGGCAGACGGCGCCGCCGCGCTCATAGGCCTTGGCCAGCGCAGGCGGGTCGAAGTCGGCGCGGATCAGCCCCTTGGACGGGCTGGCCTTCTTGATCTCGGCGATCAGGGCCGGGCGGCCGGTTTCGATGACATGGGTGTCCAGCGCAGCGCGGAAGCCGCGCGGGGCGGAGGCGAGGGCGGCCCGGGCCTCGACGGCGTCCTGCGACAGGGCGGCTTTCCGGGCGGCGACGTCCTCGCGCTTGTAGGCGGCGATCCGTTCCAGCACGTCGGTCATGCCGTCTCCTCTTCCTCGATCGGCGTATTGGTGGCCTCGACCAGGGCGGCGAGCGCGCGCGAGGCGCGACCGTCGTCGATGACGGCGGCCGCGAGAGCCGCGCCCTCGGCCAGATCGGCGGCCTTGTCGCCCACCACCAGGGCGGCTGCGGCGTTCAGCAGGACCACGTCGCGATAGGCGCCCCTGGCCCCGTCCAGCAGGGCGGTCAGGGCGGCGGCGTTCTCCTCGGCGTCACCGCCGCGGATGGCGCTGATGTCGTGGCGGGACAGGCCGGCGTCCTCGGGCGTGACGGTGAAGCGGCGGACGGCGCCGTCCTTCCATTCCGCCACCTCGGTCTCGCCGGTGACGGTCAGTTCGTCGAGGCCCTGACCGTGGACGGTCCAGGCCCGGATCGCGCCCAGACGGCCCAGCACCTCGGCCAGGGGCTCCAGCAGGCGGGGGTCATAGACGCCCATGACCTGACGCTTCGCCTGCGCCGGATTGGTCAGCGGCCCCAGCAGGTTGAACACGGTGCGGAAGCCGATCTCGGTGCGCACCGGCCCGACGTGGCGCATGGCCCCGTGGTAGGTCGGGGCGAACAGGAAGGCGATGCCGGCGGTGTCCAGCGCGCGCAACTGCTGCGCCTCGGTGGCTTGCAGATTGACGCCCAGCACCGACAGGACGTCGGAGGAGCCGGATTTGGAGCTCAGGGCCCGGTTGCCGTGCTTGGCGACCTTCAGCCCCGCGCCCGCCAGCACCAGGGCGGCGGCGGTGGAGATGTTGAAGGTATGCTGGCCGTCGCCGCCGGTGCCGCAGGTGTCGATCACCTCATACGGATGGTCCAGCGTCAGAGCCGCCTCGCGCATGGCGGTGGCGAAGGCCGCGATCTCGCCGACCGTCTCGCCGCGGATGCGAAGGGCGGTGACGGCGGCGGCGACCTGCGACGGGGTCGGTTCACCGCGCAGGCAGGCGGCGAAGAAGGCGTGCGCCTCCGCGTCCGACAGCACCTGACCGTCGACCATCTTGGCCAGCAGGGACTTTACGTCAGCCACGATCAGACCATTGCGGTCCGGCGCACGTTCGCCAGATCGAGGAAGTTGGCCAGCAGGTCGTGGCCATGCTCGGTGGCGATCGATTCCGGGTGGAACTGGACGCCGTGGATCGGGCGGGTCTTGTGGGCCAGCCCCATGATCTCGCCGTCGGCGGTCCAGGCGGTGACCTCCAGCACGTCCGGCAGGGTCTCCCGCTTCACGGCCAGCGAGTGATAGCGGGTCGCGGTGAAGGGCGAGGGCAGGCCCCGGAAGACGCTCTTGCCTTCGTGCAGGATGGGCGAGGTCTTGCCGTGCATCAGGGCCTTGGCGCGGATCACGTCGCCGCCGAAGGCCTGTCCCATCGACTGGTGGCCGAGGCAGACGCCGAAGATCGGCATGTCCAGCGGTGCGGTGTCCAGCAGGGCCAGGCAGATGCCCGCCTCGTTCGGCGTGCACGGACCGGGCGACAGCAGCACGGCCTCGGGCTTCAGCGCCCAGGCCTCGGCGGCGGTCAGGTCGTCATTGCGCACGACCTTCGTCTCCGCGCCCAGCTCCGCGAGGTAGTGGACGAGGTTGTAGGTAAAGCTGTCGTAGTTATCGACGACGAGGATCATGGCTCAGGTTCTAGGGAGTTGAGGCGGTCAGGCCAAGCACCGAGGGCGCGGTAAGATGGTGTTAACCTTGTTGGATCGAATTGGGACGCTTGAACGGGGGAGGCTCGAATGGCCGGTGACATCCAGAAGGCGCGTGTCCTGCTGACCTCGCCGGTGGAGGTGTTCAGCCCGTGGTCCGCGCTGGGCGCGGCGGCGCTGGCGGCGACGGCGGCGATCCTGATGGCCGGGGTGATGATCCTCGGACCGGGCGTCCGCTTCCAGGACGCCCCGCCGGTGGCTCAGGACCTGTTGCCGAACGGATAGCGCCACGCCTCGTTCGCGGCCCGCATGGGCGCGCGGGCCTTGGCTTTCGTCTCCGCATACTCCGCCGCCGGATCGCTGTCCGAAACGACGCCGGCGCCGGCCTGCACATGGATCTGGCCGTCGGCGAACAGGGCGGTGCGCAGGACGATACAGATGTCCGCCTCGCCCCCCGCCGAGATGTAGCCGACGCCGCCGCCATAGCCGACGCCGCGCTTCACCTGTTCCAGCTCGTCGATGATCTCCATCGCCCGCACCTTGGGCGCGCCCGACAGGGTGCCCGCCGGCAGCGCGGCCAGCAGGGTGTCGACGGCGTCAAGTTTCGGATCGGCCACGCCCTGCACGTCCGAGACGATGTGCATGACCGAGCTGTAGCGCTCGACGACGAAGCTCTCGGTGACCTCGACCGTGCCCGGCGCGGCCACGCGACCCACGTCGTTGCGGCCCAGATCGAGCAGCATCAGGTGTTCGGCCAGTTCCTTGGGATCGGCCAGCAGTTCGGCTTCCAGCGCCTTGTCGGCCTCGGGCGTCTCGCCGCGCGGACGCGTGCCCGCCAGCGGGCGGATGGTCACCCGACCGTCCTTGAGCCGGACGAGGATTTCCGGGCTCGATCCGGCCAGCTGGAAGTCGCCGAAGTCCAGGAAGAACAGATAGGGCGACGGGTTCTGGCGGCGCAGGGCGCGATAGAAGGCCAGCGGGTCGGCGTCCCAATCCGCCGAGAAGCGGTGGCTGAGCACGACCTGGAAGATGTCGCCGGCGCCGATGTAGTCCTTGGCCCGGGCCACCATCTCGCCGAAGGCCGCTTCATTGACGGGTGAGACGAAGTCGGGGCCGGGCGCCTCGACCGGCACGGGCAGGGCGGGCAGGGGCGTGCGAAGGTCGGTTTCGAACCGGTCCAGCCGGGCGACGGCGGCGTCGAAGGCGGCCTGCGCCTCCAGCCCGTTTTCGGGATAGGCGGCCGAGACCAGCACGATCTCGTGCTTCACCGAATCGAAGATGCCGACGATGGCCGGGCGGGTCAGGACCGCGTCGGGCAGGTTCAGCGGATCGGGATTGGGCTCGCCCAGCGGCTCGAGCAGCCGGACCATGTCATAGCCGAACACCCCGAACAGGCCCGCAGCCATGGGCGGCAGGTCTTCCGGCAGGTCGAAGCGTGAGGCGGCCATCAGGGCGCGCAGGGAGGCCAACGGATCTTCGCCGTCGGGCGCATACCGTCCGGCCTCGATCGCGGCTTCACCGCGCGCCATCTCCGGCTTGCGGTTCCGGCAGCGCCAGATGACGTCCGGCTCGCGGGTGATGATCGAATAGCGACCGTTGACGGCGCCGCCCTCGACCGATTCCAGCAGGAAGGCATGGGGGCGACCCCGGCCGACCTTCAGGAAGGCCGAGACCGGGGTTTCCAGATCGTCGACCAGACGGCGAACGACCACCTGCGGCCGGCCCGAGGACCAGCCGTCGTGGAAGGCCTGAACCGCGGCGGCGGCGTCCTTCGTGGTCATCGCGCCGGGGCGGGCGCGGGAGCCGGAGCTCCCGCCGGCGTCGCGGCCGCGTCAGCCGAGAGACCCAGCGCTTCACGGGCCAGAGGCTCGTCGAAGGAGGCGCCGACCTTGTTCGCGGCCGAGCGGATCGCCGATTCGCCCAGCGCGCTCAGGCCTTCGCTGGTCAGGCGACCCCGGAAGCCTTCGGCGGCGTTGGCGGCCGTGGCGGCCACGGGAGCGGTGATGCGGTCCGTGCGGCCGATCACATAGCTGTCCTCGGTCTGCTGCTGCGAGAAGACCTGATTGACCGGGCTGGTGAACAGGCCGGCGATGACGCCCCGGCCACGCGCCTGATCCTGGGCGCTGACGTTGGCGCCGGTCTCCAGCGTCGCGCCGGCCGAGCGGGCGACGGCAGCGATGTCCTCGCCGCCGCGGACGCGAGCGGACAGGGTGTTGGCCAGGGTGGTCAGGCGACGGGCGTTCTCGCGGGCGGTGTAGGTCGCGGCGATCTGAGCGCGCACGTCCGGGCGCTCGAGAGTCAGCAGGGCCGGCGGGGTGATCTCGTCGATTCGGACCACGAAGTAGCCGTTCTGGCTGTCCTGAATGACTTCGCTCTCACCATTGCGGCCGAGACGCCACATGGTCTGCAGCACTTCGGGCGGGAACGGGCTGGTCTGCGCCTCCATGCTGCGTCCGTCCTGGGTGACGGGCGGCAGGGACAGGGTGCGAGCGCCGATCTCGGCGACGGCGGCTTCCAGCGTCTTGCCGGCCTGACGCGCCTTGTCATAGGCCGAGACCCGCTCGTAGACGGCCCCACGGCGGTCTTCGGCGCGCAGTTCTTCGACGATCTGGGCGCGGACGTCGTTCACGGTGACGGCGCGGCCGGCGGTGACGCCGTTCAACTGGGCCACCACGAAGCCGACGCGGGCCTGGATCGGGTCGGAGATCTGGTTCGGGGTCATGCCGAAGATGGCGGCGGCGACAGCCGGATCGCTGACGGCGGTGCGCGGACGGTCGGTTTCGACCACCGGCTGGATGTTGTTGGCCTGGGCCACGGCTTCCGGCGTCTGGCCACCGCGCAGGGCGGCGGCGATGCGGTCGGCGGCGGCCTTGTTCGGCGCGGTCAGGGTGACGAACGAACGCGTCTCCGGTTGCGACAGGGCGTCACGGCGGAAGTTAAAGCGCTCCTCGATCCGGGCCTCGGAGATTTCGCCCTGGCCGTCAGCGGGGTTGCTGAAGACGACCAGCGTCGCCTTGCGCAGTTCCGGCACCCGGAAGTCGTTGGCGTTCTGCTGGATGAAGGTCGTCAGTTGGGCGTCGGTCGGCGCGGCGACGGTCCCGGCCATGGCCTGGGTGACGGTGAACCAGCGACCGTCGCGGGTCTGGCCGACCTGGTTGGCGACGACGGCGCCGTAGATGCGCGGCAGGCGCAGGCCGGCCTGAATGGCCGAGCCATAGTGGCGCAGGACGATCTGGTCCTGGGTTTCCTGTTCGAAGCGCTCGCGGGTCAGGTTGGCGCGCTGCAGGGTGGTTTCGTACTGGGCTTCATCGAAACGGCCGCTGACCTGATCGAAGAAGGCCGGGATCTGACGAATCTGGCGCAGGGCCAGTTCCTTGCCCGGACGGATGCCGGCGTCCCACGCCCAGGCCATGAAGCCATAGACATTGGCCTGCTGGTCCAGGGCGGAGGTCAGGCGACCACCGGCCACCAGATCCTCGAAGCTGACCGGGCGTCCGGCCTGTTCCTGCGTACGCTGGCGCTCGGCGTCCATGTCGGCGCGGAACTGGGCGGCGTCGACGCTGCGGTTGCCGGCGCTGATGACGTGCTTCGGCCCGAAGCTGCCGAAGAAATCGCCCATCTGCGAGCCGCCGGTGACCAGAAGGCCCAGGGCCAGAAAGACAAACAGACCGATAGCCCATTTGGACTTGGCGAATTTGCGGGTGGCGGTGAGCATGGTCGATCCTGACGGAAGGGCGGCGAAGTGGGCCGCTTCGGCCTATAGGGCGTGAAAGGCCAGCACGGCAAGACGATGGCGCCGCTTCCTTTTGTCGGTGGCTTGGCTTGCGCCGCGACGCCGCCTAGAGAGACCGGATGAAACAATCCGTGAAGTTGATCGCCGGCAATTGGAAAATGAACGGGCTGGGCGCGAGCCTGGCCGAGGCGGAGGCGCTGGACGCCGCGCTGAAATCCGATCCCGCGAACTGCCGGGTGGCCCTGTGCCCGCCGGCGACCCTTGTCGAACGGCTGGCGCGTGTCGCCGAGGGCGGGGCTGTCGAGGTGGGCGGGCAGGACTGCCGCGCCGAGACCTCGGGCGCCTACACCGGCGACGTATCGGCGCCGATGCTGAAGGACGCGGGGGCCACCCTGGTGATCCTCGGCCACTCCGAGCGTCGGCAGGGCTATGGCGAGACCAACGCGCTGGTGCTGGCCAAGGCCGAGGCCGCGCTGGCCGCGGGCCTGTCGCCGATCATCTGCGTCGGCGAGACGCTTCAGGAGCGCGAGGCGGGCAAGGCCGTCGAGGTCGTTCGCGACCAGGTGATCCATTCCCTGCCGCTGGCTTTGGCCGGGCAGGCCTTCGCCGTCGCCTACGAGCCGGTCTGGGCCATCGGCACCGGCCTGACGCCGACGCCGGAACAGATCGAGGAGGTGCACCGCGCCGTCCGGTCCGCGATGATCGAGCGTCTGGGCCTCGGCGTGGCGGATCAGCCGATCCTGTACGGCGGCTCGGTCAAGCCGGACAACGCCCGCGACATCCTGTCGACCCCCGAGGTCGGCGGCGCCCTCGTCGGCGGCGCCTCGCTGAAGGCGGCGGATTTCCTCGGCATCATCCGGGCCGTCTGAGGGCCGCTCAAGGGATTAGGGATTAGGGAATAGGGATTTGGGATTAGGTCGAGCCTGTCCTGGCGCGCGCCATCTTTCCCTAATCCCCAGTCCCTATTCCCTAATCCCTTCCTCAGTGATAGACGCCGCCGCTTGATCGGCGCGGGTGCGCCACACATATCGGCCGTCATGCTCCAGATCATTCTCCTCGTCGCCATGATCCTCGTCTCGATCGCGCTGGCCGCGGTCGTGCTGCTCCAGCGCTCCGAAGGCGGCGCGCTGGGCATGGGCGGAGGCCCGTCGAACTTCATGAGCGCGCGCGGGGCAGGCAATCTGCTGACCAAGACGACCTGGGTGCTGGCCGCACTGTTCTTCATCTGCGCCCTGTCGCTGACCATCCTGGGCAATGTCGAGCGGTCCAACCGTTCGATCGTCGACGCCGACTCGATCGGTGATCTGGCCACGCCGCCGCCGTCCGCCCAGCAGCAACAGCAGGCTCCGGCCGGCGACCCGGCCGCTCCGGCCCAACCGACCGCGCCGTCGCTGCAGGATCTGGAGTCGAGCCTGAACTCGACCCCGGCCCAGCCCGCTTCGGCTCAATAAGGATGCGCGGGGACTTTATCCCCGCCTTCCTCTCCCGCCCTCAAAGTCTCCAGAACTCTCCGCCCGAATCGGCGGTAAGGTGATCTCCCATGGCCCGTTACGTGTTCATCACTGGCGGCGTGGTTTCCTCATTGGGAAAAGGCCTCGCTTCCGCCGCTCTCGGCGCGCTTCTGCAAGCGCGCGGCTACAAGGTTCGCCTTCGTAAGCTCGACCCCTATCTGAACGTCGATCCGGGCACGATGAGCCCGTATCAGCACGGCGAGGTCTTCGTGACCGATGACGGGGCGGAGACCGATCTCGACCTCGGCCACTACGAGCGCTTCACCGGCGTCTCGGCGGCCAAGTCGGACAACATCACCACCGGCCGCATCTATTCGACCATCCTGGAGAAGGAGCGTCGGGGCGACTATCTGGGCGCGACGGTGCAGGTGATCCCGCACGTCACCGACCAGATCAAATCCTTCTGCCTCAGCCAGGCCCTGACCGACGACGGGCAGGGCGTGGACTTCGTGCTGGTCGAGATCGGCGGCACGGTTGGCGACATTGAGGGCCTGCCGTTCTTCGAGGCGATCCGCCAGCTGGGCCAGGACCTGCCGCGTGGGCAGTCCTGCTTCGTCCACCTGACCCTGCTGCCGTTCATCAAGACGGCCGGGGAGATGAAGACCAAGCCGACCCAGCACTCGGTGAAGGAGCTGCGCTCGATCGGCATCCAGCCGGACATCCTGCTGTGCCGCTGCGAACAGCCGATCCCGGCCGACGAGAAGCGCAAGATCGGCCTGTTCTGCAATGTGCGCGAAAGCGGCGTGATCCAGGCGATGGATTCGGCCGACATCTACGCCGTGCCGCTGGACTATCACCGCGAGGGCCTGGACACCGAGGTGCTGGCGCATTTCGGCATGACCGATGCGCCCGCCCCGGACCTGTCGCGCTGGACCGACATCGTCGATCGCCGCCTGAACCCGGACGGCGAGGTCACGGTGGCCGTGGTCGGCAAGTACACGGTCCTCAAGGACGCCTACAAATCCCTGATCGAGGCCCTGCACCACGGCGGCGTGGCCAATCGGGTGAAGGTCAACATCGACTGGGTCGAGGCCGAGACGTTCGAGGGCGACCGCGAGGCCTGCAATGCGCGCCTGCAGAACGCCCACGCCATTCTGGTGCCCGGCGGCTTCGGCGAGCGCGGCTCGGAAGGCAAGATCGAGGCGGCCCGCTTCGCCCGCGAAAACCGCATCCCGTATTTCGGCATCTGCTTCGGCATGCAGATGGCGGTGATCGAGGCGGCGCGGAACCTGGCCGGCTATCCCAAGGCGTCGTCGACCGAGTTTGGCCCCACCGACGAGCCGGTGGTCGGTCTGATGACCGAATGGACCCAGGGCAACCAGCGGGTCCTGCGCCAGCAGGGCGGCGACCTGGGCGGCACCATGCGTCTGGGCGCCTATGACTCGACGCTGAAGGCCGGATCGAAGATCGCCGAGATGTACGGCGCGACCGACATCAGCGAGCGGCACCGCCACCGCTATGAGGTCAACATCAACTATCGCGAGGCCATCGAGGAGAAGGGCGGTCTGATCTTCGCCGGCCTGTCGCCCGACGGCGTCCTGCCCGAGACGGTCGAGCGTCCGGACCATCCGTGGTTCATCGGCGTGCAGTACCATCCGGAGCTGAAGAGCCGGCCCTTCGCCCCGCACCCCCTGTTCGCCGGCTTCATCGAGGCGGCGCTGGTGCAGAGCCGTCTGGTCTGATCGCGCGGAACTCCTGGACAGAAGGCCCCGGCGGAAACGTCGGGGCCTTTTCGTTTCAGTCGGCCAGCAGAGCCAGAAGGGCGAAGCTGGCCAGCCAGTGCTCGCCCGCATAGTCGCCCGCGACATGGGGCAGGGCGGCCTCCAGATGGGTGGCGGCGGCCTTGCGGGCGATCACGGCGCGGATGTCGCCCTCAGGCAGGGCGGAGGCGATCTCTCGCCAGCACCACGCCCGGCTCAGGTTCAGGCCGTCGAGATGGGCGATCTTGCCGTCCGAGCGATCAGTGACGCGGGCGGGGGTGAACAGCGTCGCCGGCTTCTGCGAGCCCAGTCGGGGCAGGAAGATCCTGAACCAGTCCTGGAAGTCGTGGGCGTGCAGGAAGCGACGCATCAGGGCCGCCTCCATCAGGGTCGGGGACAGAAAGTCGTCCTGCGACGGCTCCCAGACCTGACAGTCCCGGTCCTCGGCGTGCCAGAGCAGCGCCTTCTCCCGACAGAGGGCGGCCAGCACCGGATCGTTCGCCTCGGCCCAGTCCAGCGTCAGGCGCAGGGCGAAGGCGGTGTTGTAGTGGGTTCCCGCCCGAACCGGATAGGCGGCCAGCGGCAGGAAGGCGTGGAAACGGTCGGCGATGGCGCGGGCCAGCGGGCGCAGGGTCGCGGCGCGGCGGCGTCCGTCCTCGCTGTCATGCCGGTCCATCTCCGCGGCCAGCATCAGCAGCCAGGCCCAGCCGTAGGGGCGCTCGAAGCCGCGACTGGAGGGCTGTTCCAGATAGGCGACCTCGGCGGCGACGTTGGCGGGCGTGAACAGCTCATTGGCCAGCGCCCAGATGCGCGGGGTTTCGGGGTTGTCCGGGTAAAGGCGCTGCAGGGTGAACAGGGTCCACCAGCCGTGGACGCAGGAATGCCAATCGTAGCTGCCGAAGAAGATCGGGTGCAGGTCGCGCGGGGTTTCAGATCGCGCCGCCCGGTCAGGACGTGATCCAGCCTGTTGGGATATTCGCGGGTGATGTGACCCAGGGCGATCTGGGCGAACCGCGAGGCCACAGCCGCGTCGAGGCGGCTCATCGCCCGACGCCCAGCGGGCCGAAGGTCCAGGTCATCCAGATGCCGATGGCCAGAAAGACGCCGAAGGCCAGCCGGTCGTCGCCCCGTAGCGGCCTTTTCAGCAACAGGCGCGCCGCGACCAGGCTGAGACCCGAGGCGGCGGCCCAGAGCAGGACCGAAGGCAGGCCCATCCAGCCGACCCAGGCCCCGCCAGCCGCCAGCAGGAAGGGGTCGCCGCCGCCGAGGCCGTCGCGGCCTCTGAACTTTCGGTAGGCGAAAGCCAGCAGCCACAGGGCGGCGAAACCCACGGCGGCGCCGATGGCGGCGTTCAGCAGACCTGTCCCGTTCGGCAGGATCGCGGCGCCGATGCCGGCGGCCCCCAGCGGCAGGGTCAGTTGATCCGGCAGCCAGAAATGCTCGGCGTCCACCACCGCAATGAGCAGGAGAAGCCAGCCGAGGACCGCCGTCAGCAGGGCCGCCGAAACCGTCATCTGCGACAGCGCCGCCCAGCAGCCGATCCCGGCGCCGGCGAGGGCGAACGCGGCGTAGCGGAGCGGGGCATGGGTGCGCGGCGCTGCCCCGGTGTCGGGGAGGCGTACGCTGATGAGGGCCAAAAGAGGGCCGGCCAAAGCCCCGACGATGGCGAAGGCGACTGTGACAGTGGTGTTGCTCACGACGCCTCCCGCGCGTGGTTTCAGGCCCGGATAGGCGGCTGGTCCCGTCACGGCAAGACCAAAGGCCCCGGGGCGCTTTGTGACGAAAATGGGGTGTCGGGAACGTCTTTCATCAAGGCGATACGACATCTTCACGTAAGCGCGCCGGAACCGTCACGCTCCAGCGGCCCCGCTGTCATATCCGGCTTCTAACCACGGGCAGGGCAGGCGGGGGACGGGCTTCGTCACGATCGGGCGCATGGGCGTTCGGTCTCACCTGCCGTGAGTTCCTTCGGACCAGACACGGTGAAAACGATGAACGGCTTCAAACTGACCACGCTCCTGGCCCTGTCGGCCAGCGCTCTCGCTCTGGCGGCCTGCGGCTCGTCTGAAGTGGCTTCGCCGGGCGAAGGCGACTTCGGCGGCGGCGGCCCGACCACTCCGCCGGTCACCCCGCCGGTCACGCCGGGCACCCCGGCCGCCGACTGCCCGACCGGCTTCGCCAACGTCGGCGTCGTCGCCAACGGCACCCTGCGCGCCTGCCAGCTGCCGACCACCATCACCGGCAACCTGACCGTTCCGCTGCGCGCCGGCACCGTCTACGCCATCTCGAACCGCACCCAGGTCGGCACCGACATGGGCGCCGATCCGTCGGCTCCGGTCGCCGGAAGCCAGCAAGGCATCCTGACCATCGAAGCCGGCGTCCGCCTGTACGGCTCGGCCGGCTCGGACTACCTGCTGGTCAACCGCGGCTCGCAAATCTTCGCTGAAGGCACCGCGACCAACCCGATCATCTTCACCAGCCGCGCCAACATCGACGGCACCACGACCGAGAACTCGCAAGGTCAGTGGGGCGGCGTCGTCCTGGCCGGCCGCGCGCCGACCGCCGTCTGCCCGGTGGGCGTGACCGCGCCGAACGTCGCCTGCGTCGGTCAGATCGAAGGCACCAGCGCCAACTACGGCGGCAACACCGCCGGCGACAACTCTGGCCGCCTGCGCTACGTCCAGATCCGCTACTCGGGCTTCGAAATCTCGCCGAACAACGAGCTGCAGGCCCTGACCCTGGCCGGCGTCGGCAACGGCACCACCGTCGAGTTCATCCAGGCCTACAACAGCTCGGATGACGGCATCGAAATCTTCGGCGGCACGGTCAACCTGCGCCGCATCGTGATCAACGGCGCCGACGACGACGGCTTCGACGTCGACACCGGCTGGCAGGGCGGCGCCCAGTTCGGCATCATCACCCAGCGCCCGACGGCCGTGACCAACGGCAGCCGTGGCTTCGAGTGGTCGGCGGCTCCGTCGGGCACCACCTACTACACCCGCCCGCGCGTTTCGAACTGGACCATCGTCGGCCGTAACGCCGCCGTGGCCGCCGACGCCGTGCTGACCCTGAACACCGGCGTGAACCCGACCATCATCAACTCGGTGGTCACCAACCCGTCGACCTCGGCCGCGGCCTGCCTGGATATCGACGACGCCCAGACCGTCGCCAACAACCCGGTCTTCCGTTCGGTCTACTTCGCCTGCTCGCGTCCGTACGAGAACGACACCAACGTCAACGCCGCGGCGACCGAAGCTGTGTTCATCAACGTGACGAACATCAACAACACCGCAGCCGGCGCCTCGA
>JAVHYH010000300.1 GCA_031119155.1 Brevundimonas sp. | reverse complement strand
GTCGATGCCGCGCTTCAGGTCCATCGGGTTCATGCCGGCGGCGACGGCCTTGAGGCCTTCCTGCACGATGGCCTGGGCCAGGACGGTCGCAGTGGTGGTGCCGTCACCCGCCTTGTCGTTCGTCTTCGAAGCGACTTCGCGGATCATCTGGGCGCCCATGTTCTCGAAGGCGTCTTCCAGCTCGATTTCCTTGGCGACCGAAACGCCGTCCTTGGTCGAGCGCGGGGCGCCGAACGACTTCTGGATCACCACATTGCGGCCCTTCGGACCCAGGGTGACCTTGACGGCGTTGGCGAGCACGTTGACGCCGCGCAGCATCTTGTCGCGCGCGTCGGTGTTGAACTGTACGATCTTGGCGGCCATTGGCGGCTGCTCCTTGAAAGAGGTGATTGGTGTTTGGTGGTTGGTGAGGGAAGGGATCAGCGGCGGCGGCGAACCGGTCTCGGTCGCGCCAGCCACCAATCAACCATCACCAATCACTCAGCTCAGGACGCCCAGGACGTCCGATTCCTTCATGATGATCAGGTCTTCACCGTCGATCTTGATCTCGGTGCCCGACCATTTGCCGAACAGGATGCGGTCGCCGGCTTTCAGTTCCAGGGCCTGGACGACGCCGCTGTCGTCACGGACGCCGGCGCCGACGGAGATGACTTCGCCTTCCTGCGGCTTTTCCTTGGCGGTGTCGGGGATGATGATCCCGCCCTTGGTCTTGGATTCTTCTTCAACGCGCTTGACCAGCACGCGATCGCCGAGCGGACGGAACGCCATCGGACTTCTCCCTGTAAAACCCCCGGAACGGGGCGTTCTGAAATGATGGGCAGCGCTGTCACCGACCTCTGCTTTGGCAGCCGACCGGTGAGAGTGCTAACGCGAGCGGCAGGTAGGATGCGGGCCGGGCGAGGTCAAGCAGGGCCGCCGATTAAACCCGGCGTCAGTCCGTCGCGGCGGACAGGGTCCAGGCGGCTTCGACCTGTCGGGCGAACAGGGGGCGGGCGCCGCGGACGCGGGTGCGCCAGTCCCGGCCCCTCGCCTGCTGGCCCAGCAGGTCGCCCAGCCCGTCGCGGACCAGCACCAGCGCCTCGTCGGAACGGGCGCGGTTGATCAGGAAGCCGGCGTACTGCTCGGTCCCCGACAGGGCGGTGGCGTGGGCGGGGGGCAGTCGGTCGGCGGCGATAGTGCGGGCGCGCCGGTACAGGCCCTCGGCCTCGGGCGCGCGGCCCAGCCGGTCCAGCACGGCGGCATAGCCGGTCAGGGTGTCGAGCAGGTCGGGGCTGTCGGCGCCCACGCCGGCCTCATAGACAGCCAGCCCCTCGCGGAACGGCGCCTCGGCCTCGGTCCAGCGGCCCTGATCGGACAGGGCGTAGCCCAGGTTGGCGCGGGCGTTGCCGGTGAAGGGATGATCCGGCCCGACGATCTCCAGCGCCAGTTCCAGCGCCCGCCGGAACGGCGCCTCGGCCCGGTCGCCCTGCTTCGTCACATGCAGATACCAGCCGTAGTTGGTCAGGCACTGGGCCAGCAGGACGGGATCGTCGGCCGCCTCGGCGATGGCCACGGCGCGAACGTAGAGCGGCTCGGCCTGATGCGCCCGCCCGGTCCGGCGCAGGGAGTTGCCCAGGTTCGACAGCACGATGGCGACATGGAAGTCGTCCGGCCCGTACAGCACCTCATACATGCCCAGCACCTGCCGATAGAGGGGATCGGCCTCGGCGTGGCGGCCCTGCGCGGTCAGGGCGTTGGCGACCAGATTCAGGCTGTCGGCGGTCTTTTCGTGCACTTCGCCCAGCTGGGTGCGACGCAGGGCCAGGCTGGCGCGGGCCGAGGCCTCGGCCTCCTCGTTGCGGCCCAGGGCGTC
Source organism: Brevundimonas sp. (assembly GCA_031119155.1). Classification (GTDB taxonomy): domain Bacteria; phylum Pseudomonadota; class Alphaproteobacteria; order Caulobacterales; family Caulobacteraceae; genus Brevundimonas. The sequence goes on along the minus strand of JAVHYH010000300.1, from coordinate 1,035 downwards.
GAGGATGCGGCCCCGATCATACAGCAGGGTCGCCTGCTCGACCGGATCTGTGAGGCTGAGCGCCCGCTCCACATCGGCCAGCGCCCCGGCATAGTCGCCGTTCTCCAGCTTGAGCCGCGCCTGCGTCGCCAGCGGGTGGGCCAGCGCCCGGTCGTTCGGCCCCAGCCGGGTCTCGATCACCTCGACGGCGGCCCGGATCGCGGCGGCCGCCCCGACGGCGTCTTCTGCGCCATAGCGTTCGACGCCCAGCGCCACGAGGGCCTCGGCGGCGACCTTCGCATCGCTCTCGCGCCGCAGGATGGTGGCCACGGCGTCGATCTCGCTCGGCGCCGAGATGCGGACTTCCGCCGGTGGAGGCGGAGTGGGGCGAGGGGGCGGAGGAGGAGGAGGAGGAGGAGGTGGTGGTGGCGGCGGCGGCGGCGGCGGCGGTGGAGGAGGTTGCTGCACCACCTGGGCGGCGGCGGGCGCGGCGACCAGCGTCAGGGCCAGCCCTGACGTCGTCGCCAGCATCACGATGGCCAACAGCCGTTTCACCCCGGACGCCTCCCTTTCACGGCCATCAGCCGACATTACAGCGATTTATGCAAGGTGAACCGAAACTGAACGGTCCCCTCCCGGCTTGTTCAGGCTGGCCCCTCCATAAAGGCCATACACCCGGCGGCACAGACGCCGGTTCGTTTGAAAGGAGCCGACCATGAAGACGCTTTCGAAATTCGCTATCGCCACGCCGGCCCTGGTCGGCGCCATGACCCTGATGGCCGCCGCTCCGGCCGAGGCCCAGAGCCGCGACCGTGACAACACCAGCCGCAACGCCGTGATCGGCGCGGTCGTCGGTGGTCTGGCTGGCGCGGCCATCGGCAACGGCGACGGCACCTACGCCATCGGCGGCGCCTTGGCCGGTGCGGCGCTCGGCGCCGCCGCGAGCAACCGCGGCGACGACTGCGGCTACTACCGCGGCGGCCAGTGCTACCGGAACCAGGGCCACTGGGAACGCGAGCACGGCATCAACAGCCGCGACCCGCGCTGGGAGCAACG
>JAVHYH010000059.1:13301-15092 GCA_031119155.1 Brevundimonas sp. | reverse complement strand
AGCCCGCATCCACGAAGGCGTCCAGCAAGGCGAAGGAGCGGTCCCGGTCCACTGTCCAGCCGAAGACGTTGCCGCCGAACACCAGCGGCGCGGTTTCAAGGCCGCTGCGGCCGAGGGGACGTTTCTGCATGGGAAGGCTCCTGCGTTTCGGGGAGCCTCGAATCTGGGGCCGGTCAGCGAGACCGCAACCGCCGCCTCACGGCTTTGTCAGCCGAACAGTTGCAGTTCGACCGGGGCCTGCTCGACCGGTTCGCCGACGCGACGGCGCAGGGCGTAGTCCACCGCCTTCTGCACGGCACGCTCGTCCGCGGGCTTGGTCAGGACGCCGATGGTGCCGGCCACGCCGTTGCGGACCATGCCGGGGTTGGCGGTCATGAACAGGACGGTGACGCCCAGTTGCTGCGCCAGCTCGCGGCCCAGATCGATGCCGGTGGGGCCGTCGGACAGGTGAATATCAACCAGCGCCAGATCGACCTCGGTCTCCCGCACCAGATTGCGGGCCGTCCGCGCGTCGGCGGCCACGCCCACGACCTCGTGGCCGAGGTCCTCGAGCACAAACCGAAGCTCCATGGCGACAAGGGCTTCGTCTTCGATGATCAGTATGCGGGCAGTCATGGCGGCAGGCAGAGAGATAGTTCTTCTTATTCAAACACGCGTGTGGAACGCGCACAGGGAACGCGCAAGAGGCTTTCCGGTTTCGCGCCTGTGTCGGTTATCGGACACCGAGCGCCGCCCTGCGTCTGGACAGGGCGGTGGCGGGCAGGTCCGCGATGACGCTCAAACCTGCGGCGTCCCAGATTCGTTCCAGCCGCCCGCCCAGTTGGCCCTCGACCGACAGGGTCGCCAGAGAGGAGCCGAATCCGCTACGCTGGGGCGGCCCCTCCACGGCCGGTCCGCCCCTCTCCCGCCAGATCAGGATGAAGCGATCGCCCTCGTTGCGGGTCTCCATGTCGACGTGGCCGCCATCGACCGACAGGGCGCCGTATTTGGCGGCGTTGGTCGCCAGTTCGTGGAACAGCAGGGCCACGGATGTCGCCGCCTGATCGTCGAAGGTCGCGTCGTCCCCGGTCAGCTGGATCCGGGCCATCCCGGCCGCATCGGTGTAGGGCCGGAACAGGTCGTTCAGGAAGGCGTGCAGGGTCGTCGTTCCCACCAGCGGGCGCGAGGTCTCGGTATGCGGCCGCACGAACTCATGCGCCCGGGCCAGGGCGTTGATCCGGGTGCGCACCGCCGCCGCGAAGCCCTTGGCCTCCGGGAACTGACGGGCCGACAGGGCGATCAGGGCCGACACCACCGCGAAGATGTTCTTGATCCGGTGGCTCAGCTCCTGGCTCAGCAGCTCCTTGGCCTGCTCCATCCGCTTCAGGTCGTCGATGTCGGTGCAGGTGCCGAACCAGCGGGTGATCTCCCCCGCCTCATCGCGAATGGGCACGGCCCGGCCGAGGGTCCAGCGATAGACGCCGGAGCGGTGACGCAGGCGATATTCGATCTCATAGACCTCGCCGGTCGCCAGCGATTGCCGCCAGTCGGCCCAGGCCCGCTTCTGGTCGTCCGGGTGGAACATGTCGTTCCAGGCTTCCCCGTCTGTCGACCCCGCCGGAACGCCGGTGAACTCGTACCAACGGGCGTTGTAGTAGTCGTGGAAGCCGTTGGGCAGGGATGACCAGACCATCTGCGGCAGGGAGTCCGCGATGGCGCGGAACTTGGCCTCGCTGATCTCAAGCTCGCGCGCGATGCCGGCCAGTTCGACATCATGCGCATCACGCATGGCGTCGGCCGCGTCGCGGACGA
>JAVHYH010000059.1:0-13291 GCA_031119155.1 Brevundimonas sp. | reverse complement strand
GCGCGCGCGCCTCATGCTCGGCGATCTGCTGGTTGCCGGACCGGATCAGGGCGGCGTCCTTCAGCGACAGGCGACGCAACTCCATCCGGGTGACGACCTGCCCGGCCAGAACGGTCAGGGCATGAGCCTGCAGGTCGGTCAGCCCCTGCGGACGCGGGCGGCTGTCGATGACGCAGAGCGAGCCCAGCGGCTGGCCCTCGGGGCTGACCAGCGGCGCTCCGGCGTAGAAGCGGATGTGCGGCGCGCCAGTGACCAGGGCATTGTCGGCGAAGCGCGGGTCCAGCGCCGCGTCGGGCACCACCATGATCCCGTCGCCGCGCATGGCGTGGTCGCAGAAGGAGACATCGCGCCCGGTCGAGCAGGCATCCAGCCCGACCCGCGCCTTGAACCACTGCTCGTCCTCGGCGACCAGGCTGATCAGGGCGATGGAGGTTTCGCACAGCCGGGCGGCCAGGCTGACGATCTCGTCATACTCGGTTTCAGGCGGGGTATGCAGGACGCCGTAGGCGCGCAGGGCCGCGATCCGCTCGCGCTCGGCCGCGCTGGTCAATCCTGTCCGCTTGTCTTGCACGCCGGGGCCTCAAGCGACGCCGTGCGCCTCTGGTCCGAACACTAATGCGAACGGGCGCGCAGCGTTGCAACAGGAGGGGTGACGATTTTGGGAAACCGGGCTCAGGAGCCGGGGCGGCCGACTTCCTCGACGTCCATCGCCGTGACCCCGGAGACGGCCGGAGCAGGCGTGGCCGGCGCCGCAGGCGGGGCGGCCGGCGCCTCGAAGGCGGCCAGACGCTGGTTGATGGTCGCGATATCGGCGGCGGTGGCCTGACGGCGGCCGCCCATGGAGATGACGCCGACCGTGCGGGTCTGGCCGTCGATCTGGACCGTGCGGCTGGCGCTCTGACCATTTGCGGCGGCCAGGGCCAGGGCGGCGTCCGCCTCGGCCACGGTGACGGCCTTGGGCAGCTGGATGCGCGGACGGGCGAAGCGCGCCTCGTCGATCAGGGGCTCACGACCGGAATAGGCCTGCCGGAAGGCGGCGGTTTCGCCGTACACGCCCTTCCAGCGATAGAAGATATGCGCGCCGATCTGGGTCAGCTTGTTCAGCGTCGGCGCCCACCACGGATGGACATAGTCGGCGTGGTAGTGGGTCGCTGTCCCGACCCGTTGCGACACATGGCCGGACAGGGCCTTCTCGGCCACCTTGCGGGCGCGCTCCCACGCCCAGCCGACCGGCGCCTGCGACAGGGCGCCGTCGCAGGTGAAGCTGAACTGGCAGCCCGTCACCCGCTCCGCGCCCTCGAACACCACGCCGCAGACGCTGTTGGCGTAGTTGGGATCGCGCACGCGGTTCAGGATGACCTGGGCGACGGTTTCCTGCCCCTCGGTCGGCTCCAGCGCGGCTTCGTAATAGATGGCCTGGGTCAGGCAGCGCATCGCCCGGCGCCGATCCTCGGCCGAGGCCGGGCGGAACTCGAACGGGCGGGCGGGACGAAGCAGGTTGGAGACATTGGGCGTGGCGGCGTTGAGGCGCAGGGCGTCCATCCCCGCCTCGCCGAAGCCGAGCGTCGGCTTTCCGACCAGCGACAGACTCTCCCAGCCCGGCGTCAGGCCGTAGATCTCGGGCAGTCGCGAGGACGGATCCAGTCGTCGGGCCAACGACACCTGTGACGGGGTCATCCCCGCCACGATGGCCGCCAGCCCCTTGTCCGACAGGTCGCCGCCGGTCAGCCGGCGGACATTATCCACGCGCTGGTCGATCTCGGGACGGGTGGTGGAGGAGGCGGTCATGGCGACGCCGAAGACGGCCAGCACAACGGGCGCGGCGGTGGCGAACCGGCGCGCTCCCTTCATCACTGACGTCCAGGTCTGGTGATCCAGCTTCCGTCTCCAAAGCGTCCGGCCCGACGACCGGAACGCTCAACATACTCCCGAATGGGGGCGCCTTTCAGGCCGAAAAGCGCCGTTCGTCCAGATCAGCGACCGCCGAGGGTCGAGCGCAGCATCCAGGCGAACTTTTCGTGGGCGGCCAGACGCTGGGTCAGCAGGTCGGCCGAGGCCTCGTCGCCGGCGGCGTCCGCGACCTCGAAGGCCTTGCGAGCGGTGGCGATCAGGGTGTCGTGGTCGGCCAGCAGTTCCTTGAGCATCGGGATGGCCTCCTTCTCGGGATCGCCGTCCTTGATCGAGGTCAGGTTGCCGAAGCCCGAGAAGCTCTGCGGAGCCAGCACGCCCAGGGCGCGGATGCGCTCGGCGATCTCGTCCAGCGCGGTCCAGATGTCGCGATACTGCTGCTCCAGCAGATTGTGGAAGCTGAAGAATTCCGGCCCGCGGACGTTCCAGTGGTAGCCGTGGGTCTTCAGATAGACGGCGAAGCTGTCCGCCAGAACCTTGGTCAGTTCCTCGGCGACGTCATTGCGTTCGGTCTTGCTGAGTCCGGTGTCGATGGTCACGGTCATTTGGGGGTCCTGAATTAGAAACGCGTGCAGGCATACAATTAGGGGCCGCAAGCCCCACGGCCAAGCCCGCCGCGAGGAAAGCTTGACCATACGAAGGGATATATGCGGCGTTCGGGAACGCCTTTATCGGGATAGCGTTGCAGTCACACACGCCAGAGACTGCGTGATCAGGGGGTTGATCGCACCTTGGGGGCGGACCGGTTCTTCAGACAGCTCGCGCTGGCCCAGCCGGGTCGGCCCGCTCAGGCGATCCTGACGGGGCTGATCTGCGCGACCCTGGGCCTGTTGCTGCGACTGGCCCTCCAGCCGGTGTTCGGCAGCGTCACCGGCCTGACCGTGCTGATCCCCGCCGTCCTGATCGCGGCGCTGTGGGGCGGCCAGATCGCCGGCTATGCCGCCATCGTCCTGAGCATCCTCGGCGCCCTGTTCATCAGCCAGCAGTTCGAAGGCCTGCTGCAGGGCAATTTCAACCTGATGACCGTGGGCGTCGGGGCCTTCATCGTGGTGGGCGTGTTCGGCACCATCCTGGCCGCCTCGCTGCGTTCGACGCTGCGCAATCTGGATGACACGGTCCAGCGCCTGCGCACTTCGGACACCCGCGTCGGAGAGACGACGCAGGAGCTGCGCGCCATGGTCGAGCAGGCCTCCGCCGGGATCGCCCGCGTGGGCCTCGAGGGCCAGATCGTCAGCGCCAACGCCCGCTTCGCCGAGATCCTCGGCCTGACGCCGGATCAGGCCATCGGCGTCACCACCGGCGACGTCACCCACCCCGAGGATGTCGCCATCACCCGCCGCGCGCTGGAAGCCGCCCGCACCGGCGGCGAGGGGCGGATCGAGAAACGCTACATCCGGCCGGACGGCTCGGTCGTCTGGGCCCTGACCAGCCTGCGCGCGCTGAACGCCCCCGACGGCGCCCTGATCGGCTTCATCGCCGTGGTGGTCGACATCACCGCCGCCAAGGCCGCCGAGGCCGCGCTGCGCGAAAGCGAGAGCCGCTTCCGCCTGATGGCCGACACGGCCCCCTCCCCGGTCTGGATGACCAACGCCAACGCCGAGGTCGAGTTCGTCAACACCGCGCTGGTCGACTTCTATGGACAGCCGGCCGAGCGGGTCATGGGCGCGACCTGGCGCCGGACCCTGCACCCTGACGACGTCGCCGAGGTCGAGGCGGTGATGGAGGTCGCGCGCCCGGAGCATCGTCCCTACGGCTTCGAGGCCCGGTTCAGGCGCTCTGACGACAGCTGGCGCTGGATGCGAGTGGCGGTGAACCCGCGCTTCGACGCGGACGGAACCTTCATGGGCTATGTCGGCATGTCGTTCGACAGCACCGACACCCGCACCGCCATCGACGCGCTGGAGGCGCAGGAGCGGCGCCAAAGCTTCCTGCTGGGCCTGACCGACCGCCTGCGCGACCTGACCACGCCCGACGACATCATGGTCGAGGTCGAGCGGTCGCTGGGGGCCGAATTCGGCGCCGACCGCGTCGGCTATGGCGAGGTCGATCAGGCGCGCGGTCTGGTCTCCATGAGCCGCGACTGGACCGCCGGGGTGGTCAGCGCCCAGGGCCAGTTCGCCCTCGCCGACCTGGGCGCCGACCTGATCAAGGATCTGGCGGAGGGCCGGCTGATCCGCATCGCCGACGTGCGCCGGGACGACCGCACCCGCGACGCGCTGGAGGTGTTCGAACGGCTGGAGACCCGCGCCCTGATGCGGGCGCCGGTGATCCGCGGCGGCCGCCTGCGCGCCTTCCTCTATGCCCATGACGCCGACGTGCGGGAGTGGACCGACGCCGAGACCGAGCTGCTGCAGGACGTGGCCGGCCGCACCTGGACCGAGATCGAGCGCGCCCGCGCCGAGGGGGCCGTGCGCGAGAGCGAGGAGCGCTTCCGCGCCATCGCCGACACCGCGCCTGTGCTGATCTGGGTCACGGGCCGCGACCGGGTGCGTGAGTTCGTCAACGAGGCCTATGTGGCCTTCAACGGCGGCTCCTATGACGACGCCCGGCTGGCCGACTGGCGGGACGTGGTTCACGTCGACGACCACGAGCGGATCATCCATGACTCCATCGCCGGCGAGGCGACCGGCCAGCCCTTCTCGATGGAGGCCCGCTACCTGCGCCACGACGGCGAGCATCGCTGGCTGAAGTCCTTCTCGCGCCCGCGGTTCGACGCCGACGGCGAGGTGATCGGCTTCGTCGGCGTGGCCTTCGACGTGACGGACATCCGCGAGGCCCAGGCCCGGCTGCTGGAGTCTGAAAGCCGCTTCCGCACCGTCGCCGACAGCGCTCCGACCCATATGTGGATGACCGACGAGGCCGGTCAGGTCATCTTCGGCAATCGGCGCTACCGCACCTTCTTCAACGTCCGGAAGGACGCGGACCTGCACGAAAGCTGGCGGGCGACCATGACCGCGAACGGACTGGAGAAATTCTACTCCGGCTTCCTGCGGTCGCTGGAGCAGCGCGATCGCTTCGAGGCGGTCATGGAGGTCATGCACCCCCAGCTGGGCCGCCGCTGGCTGCGCTGCGAAGGCATTCCCCGGTTTGACGGCGACGGTCAGTTCCAGGGCTATGTCGGCGCCAATATCGACGTCACCGAAGCGCGTCAGGCCGAGGACGATCTGAAGCGGATCAACGAACTTCTGGAAGAGCGCGTCAGCGAAGCCATGGCCGAGAAGGCCAAGGCCGAGGCCGATCTGATGCACGCCCAGCGGATGGAGGCGGTCGGCCGCCTGACCGGCGGCGTCGCCCACGACTTCAACAACCTGCTGACCGTGGTCATCGGCGCGCTGGACATGATGCTGCGTTCGCCGGACGACAAGGCGCGGCAGAAGAAGCTGGGCGAGGCCGCCCTGGCCGCCGCGCGCCGGGGCGAGGGTCTGACCCACCAGCTTCTGGCCTTCTCGCGCCGTCAGGCGCTGCGGCCCGAGGCGCTGGACCTGAACGGCCTGATCCGCGAGAGCGAGCCGCTGCTGCGCCGGGCCGTGGGCGAGGCGGTCGAGTTCAAACTCAAGCTGCGTCGGGGCGGCGCCCGGGTCCACGTGGACCCGTCCCAGTTCGAGGCCGCCCTGCTGAACCTCGTCGTCAACGCCCGCGACGCCATGGGCGACAAGGGCGGGCGGATCACCGTGCAGACCCTGACCTGCTCGGTGCAGGCGGGCGAGGTGCATGAACTGGCGGCGGGCGACTATGTCTGCGTCACCGTCGCGGACAACGGCTCGGGCATCGATCCAGAGGTGCTGACCCGGGTGTTCGAGCCCTTCTTCACCACCAAGGCCATCGGCAAGGGCACCGGACTGGGCCTCAGTCAGGTTTACGGGTTCGCGCGTCAGTCGGGCGGCGGCGTGCGGGTCGCCTCGACCCTGGGCCGGGGCACGGAAATCCGCCTCTACCTTCCGCCGCTGGACCGCACCGAGGACATCGAGACCGCCGCCCGCGCCAGCTCGCCCTATCCGAAGGTCGCCGCGCGCCGCATCCTGCTGGTCGAGGACGATGCGGGCGTCGCCGCCATCGCCCTGGATTTGCTGACCGCCATGGGCATGGATGTGGCGACGGCGGACAATGCGCCGCGCGCGCTGGAGATGCTGAACGCCGAAAGCTTCGACCTGATGCTGAGCGATGTGGTGATGCCCGGCGGCATGACCGGGATCGAACTGGCGCGCCAATGCGCGCGCGACTGGCCGGACATGCGGATCGTCCTGACCTCGGGCTATGCCGGCGAGGATGTGGACGAGGCCCTGTCGGACGCGCCGTGGCCCTTCCTTCGCAAGCCCTATTCAGGCGAGCAGCTGGCCGAAATTCTGGGGCAGGTCCCCGCGGGGACGGAGTGACGTCCGGGGCGACCCGCCCCGGACGACCACTAAAGCCTTAGCCGCGCTTGGAACCGCGCGCCTTGCGGGCCGCGTAACGGGCGTCACGGGCGGCCTTCTGTTCTTCCTTGGAGAGCTGCTTGCGCTCCTTGCGGGCGGCGCGCTTCTCGGCGTCGACCGCTTCTTGGGCGGCGAGCTGCTCAGCCATGCGGGCGGCCTCCTTCTCGGCCTTCTCGCGGCGGACTTCAGCCTTGGCCAGCTCGTGCTGCTGACGCTGGGCTTCCTTTTCGGCGGCGCGTTTCTCAGCCAGCTTCTCGAATTCGGGGTCCGGGGCGGCGGCCTTCGGCTTGAACTTGGCGAGGAGGGCGGCCTTGGCGTCCTTCTGGGCGGAGATGCGGTCGTTGAAGCCGGTTTGTTTCAGATCTCTCATGCGTAGAGTCGTCGTATCCTTGATCGATTGTCAGATGCGCGTTCGCCGGGACGAGCAAGGCTCAGCCCCGGGCGGGTCCGCTAACCCCATATAGGGTCAAAAAGCAAGGTTTGCAGGGCGCGCGAGTGCACGCCCCGCTGAAAGTGTGTCAGTTCGGGCGCTCGGCGTGACCCACGGCCGCGCCGGCAGCGCCGCCGACCGCCGCGCCGACCGGCCCGCCCACAACGGCGCCGGCGACCGCGCCGGTGGCGGCCTTCTGTTCAATGGTGGTTCCGCAGGCCGCAGCCCCGAGAGCGAGGGCGGCGACGGCGAGGACGGTGGAAATACGGCGCATGTTCTTGTCTCCTGTTCGGAGCATCAAACGTCAGCGTGGCTGTGGGGTTCCCGCGCACACCCTCCAGTTACCTTTCAGGAAACCGATCTCGCGGACACTAGACTAAAGCCGCCGCGAAGACATGGCCAAGGCGGGCCATCGGATTGTGACGAAGACCCCATGACAATCAATACAGTAGAATGATGATCAACTGATCGGATCGACTTCCTGATCGGTCAGGGATTTACGCGCATACACAGCGATTAACACCTTATGTTGCGGCGCACACGATTCTTGCGAATCAACCACATTGGCGCCACAAACGGCTGGCTTAAGGCGCGTCCTCCGAAGCCCGGCCGTTCGCCGAACATCGGAACTGCTGCAGTCGGATCGCGATCCCGGATCGCCCGACGGCAAGACTACCCGGGGGCGGCACTGCGCCCTGCCGAACAGGACTGAGCCTTTGCCTAATTCCTCGCAGACGCGTGTGAAATCGCCCGTTGATCGTGCGGCCCGTATTCGGCCCGGCACGGCGGCGGCGGCGTTCGGCGCTCTGGTGGGACTGGCAGTGGGTGGAGCCTATCTGGGCGGCGCCGCGGCCAAGGCGTCGGCGGTCCAGGATCGGGCCCAGCGTATCGAATCCGCGACATCCGCGGGCTTCACCGAGGAAGCCCTCATCGCCGCCGCCGGCGGTCTGGATGAAAGCGCCCTGGCCATCGCGCGCCGTCACGACCCCTATACGATCGCCGGCCCGAGCCAGCGGGACCGCCAGACCGAACTCCTGACCGCCCGCCTCGAGCAACTGCGCGGCGCGCAGGTCACCGGACTGCGTCAGGCCAGCAATGCCGCCACCGTCGCCGCCCGTCCCTTCCGCATGAGCGGCGCGCTGGAACAGTCCCGCGACCTCGAATGCCTGACCCAGGCCGCCTATTACGAAGCGCGCGGCGAGGGCCGCGACGGCATGCGCGCCGTGGCCCAGGTGGTCCTGAACCGCGTTCGCCACCCGGCCTTCCCCAAGAGCGTCTGCGGCGTGGTCTTCCAGGGCGCCGGTCGCAGCACCGGCTGCCAGTTCAGCTTCACCTGCAACGGTTCCATGCGCGGCAACGTCAATCGCGCCGCCTGGGATCGCGCCCGTGACATCGCCTCGGCGGCCCTGTCCGGCTCGGTCTATGGCCAGGTCGGCAACGCCACCCACTTCCACACGACCGCCGTCGCGCCGCAATGGCGCAACAGCCTGATCCGCGTGACCCAGGTCGGCGATCACCTGTTCTACCGCTTCGGCGGCCGTTCGGGCTCCAGCAGCGCCTTCAGCTATGCGGCCCGTCGCTCGTCTGATGCGGATGCGCCGCAGATCGTCCAGGCCAACCTGGAAACCGAAGCCACCGGCCCCGTGCCGTATCTGTCGGTCGTCAGCGATGCGCCCGTCGCTCCGGCCCGCGCCACGCCCGCTCGCACGGCGCCCGCCGCGGCTCCGGCGGCCGTGGCCATCCCGCACCCGACCGAGGCTCCGGCGGCCTGATCCCTCAGCGCTGTTGGGTCTTCCACTGCGTCGTCATGTTCTGACGCAAATTGCCGAACCGCCCCTGGGTATCGAGATTGACGTCGGCGTCGCCCGGCTGACCTGACTGCGCGCCGGTGGCGAGGTCGCGACGATCCGCCTGCATGGCGTCGTTTATCGACGTGCCGCCACGGTTGGCGAAGCTGCGTTGTTCCTTCGGAATCTTCGGACTGTGGGTCATCGATCGTCTCCTTCCGTGTGAGGAAACAACCGTCCCGCGCCGGGACTGTTCCGGAACGCTGTTCGGCCCGAAGCCGTCAGATGGCGTCCAGACCGATGTCCAACGAGGCCGCCGAATGGGTCAGGGCGCCGACCGAAATCACATTCACGCCCGTCTCCGCGATGGCCCGGACCGTCTCCAGATTGACCCCGCCTGACGCCTCCAGCGTCACCTGCCCCGCGACACGCGACACCGCCGTGCGCAGGTCGTCGAGGCTGAAGTTGTCGAGCATGATGACGTCGGGCCGTTCGGCCAGCGCCTCGTCCAGCTGATCCAGCCCGTCGACCTCGACCTCGACCTTCATCAGGTGCCCCGCAGCGGCCTTCGCCCGACGCACGGCCTCGCCCACGCCGCCGCAGACGGCGACATGGTTGTCCTTGATCAGGATGGCGTCATCCAGCCCGAAGCGATGGTTCAGCCCGCCGCCGCACAGCACCGCATGCTTCTCGAGCGCGCGCAGGCCCGGCGTGGTCTTGCGGGTGTCGGCGATGCGGGCGCCGGTGCCTTCGACCGCATCGACATAGGCGCGGGTCAGGGTGGCGATGCCGCACAGCCGTCCGAGCAGGTTCAGCGCCGTCCGCTCGGCCGACAGGAAGGCGCGGGCGTCGGCCTCGACCTCGGCCAGCACCGTCCCGGCCCCGAAGGCCTCGCCGTCACGCAGTTTCAGATCCACCGACGCCTGCGGGTCCATGACCAGCGCGGCCAGACGCACGCAGTCGATGCCCGCCAGCACGCCCGGCTTGCGTGCCGCGAACACCGCCCGCATGCGCGCGCCCTCAGGGATGCAGGCCTTCGCCGTCACATCGCCCGCCCGGCCCAGATCCTCGGCCAGCGCCAGTCGCACCACCGGCTCGATCAGCAGGTCTGGCAGAATCGGATGGGACATGGGCGCTTACTCGGCGGCGAGGGAGACGGCGGGATCGCGACGCAGCCGGGTGTGGCGCGGCGTGGCGTCCGTGTCGGGATAGTCGGATCGGTAGTGGCCGCCCCGGCTCTCGCGGCGGTCCAGCGCGGCGCCCGCGATCAGGCGCGCGGCCAGCAGCGGCAGGGCGCCCCGCGCCGCCTGCTCCAGCCGCTCCATCAGGGCCAGGGCGCGGGTCAGGCCCTCGGCGTCGCGCACGACCCCGACATTGTCGCTCATGGTCACGCGCAGGGCGGTCAGGGCCTCGGGGGCCAGATCGGGGAAGATCGCGGACTTCAGCGTCTCGCCCTCGCCGCCCGTCTCGGCGGCGGCGGCGCGGCCCGCCCGGCGCCCGAAGGCGGCGGCTTCCAGCAGGGAGTTGGAGGCCAGACGGTTGGCGCCGTGCACCCCCGTCGCGGCGCACTCGCCCACGGCGAACAGGCCCGGCAAGCTGGTGCGTCCGTCCAGCCCGGCGGCGATCCCGCCCATGTGATAGTGGGCGCCCGGCGCGACCGGGATCGGCGTCTCGCGCGGGTCCAGACCGGCGCGCATGCAGGCGGCGAAGACCGCCGGAAACTCGTGCGGGAAGTGGGCGCCGACCGCCGTGCGGGCGTCCAGATAGGCGCCCCGGCCCTCGCTGCGGGCGCTGTGCACCGCGCGGGCGACGATATCGCGGGCCTTAAGGTCGGCGTCGGGATCCTCGCCCAGCAGGAAGCGCCCCTCGGCGTCGATCAGGCGCGAGCCCTCGCCGCGCAGGGCCTCGGTGGCCAGCGGCATGGGATCCAGCCCCACGTCGATAGCGGTCGGGTGGAACTGCACGAACTCGGGATCGAGGATGTCCGCCCCGGCCAGCCAGGCCAGCGCCATCCCCTCGCCGAGCAGGGCCGCCGGGGTCGTGGTGCGCGCATACAGGCCGCCGGCGCCGCCGGTCGCCAGCACCACCGCCGGGGCCAGGACCTCCGTCAGTCGGCCGTCGCGCTCGATCACCGCCCCGCGCACCCGGCCTGAGGCGTCCTGCACCAGTGCGCGCAGGCGACCGTTCTCCCACACCTCGATGTGCGGCGCGGCGCGGACCGAGGCGACCAGCGCCGACAGGATCGCCCGCCCGGCCCCGTCGCCGCCGACGCGGGCCACGCGGGCCTTGGAGTGGGCGGCTTCCAGACTGACGGCGAAGCCGCCGTCGGCGTCGCGGTCGAACGGGGCGCCCATCGAGGCCAGCCACTCGACGGTCTGGCGACCGTCGGCGGTCAGGGCTCGCGCGGCCTCGACATCGACAAGCCCGGCGCCGGCCGCGGCGGTGTCCTCGGCATGCAGGGCCGGATCATCCTGCGCCGACAGGGCCGCCGCCACGCCGCCCTGCGCCCACGCGGACGAACAGGCTTGCAGCAACGGCGCGGGCGTCACCACCAGCGTCGGACGCGGCCCGGCCTCCAGCGCCGCCGACAGCCCGGCCAGGCCGCCGCCGATGATCAGGGGGCCGTCATGGCGGATGCGGTTCATCGACCGAACTCAAACAGACCGTAGACCTGCCCGGCGGCGGCGGCCAGCGTTTCTACGCCCGGCAGCAGGGCCACCAGACCGACGCCGAGGCAGGCGATAATGGTCAGCAGGAACAGGCCCGTCGACTTGGCCGCTTCGCCCCAGCTCAGACGACGCCCCTCAGGCCGCCAGCCGTCGCGTTTCAGATAGCTGAACACGGCGATGGCGAGGAACAGGGCGAACAGCCAGCTGCCGTTCGAGACGCCCCATACGATCGCCAGTCCGCCGATCACCAGCAGCACGGCCTTCTCGACCAGTGGGTGGATTCTGGCCAGCACCGGGCCGATGGCGCGCGAGCCGTCCAGCATCGGCGCCGGCAGCAAATTCAGCAGATTGATGAAAGCGATGGCGAACACGCAACTCAGCCAGATCGGCTGATCGGTCACCGCAAACAGGGCCATGAAGGGCGCCGCCGCCAGCAGGCCGAACGCCGGCCCGGCCAGCGCCACCAGCACTCCATGCCACTCGCTCGCCGCCGGGCGCTGGCCCACGGCCGCCCCGCCGAAGAAGGGCACGATGAAGATGCGCGCCGGGCCCATGCCCAGCCGGTTCATCGCCAGCATGTGACCGACCTCGTGCACCAGCACGCCGAACAGCACCGCCGCGACGATCTCCAGACGGCCGGTCCACAGGTAGATCAGCCCGCCCAGCAGCAGGGTCGAGATGATGGCCCAGGCCGGGCTCTGGCCCTGCACCACCGGATGCGCCGAGGTGGAGGCCAGCGGCCCGTTCGCCGGCCCACTCGCCGGCCCGTTCGCCGGAGTGTCCGCCCGCGCGGACGGACGAGCTTCGACCGCCTTGGGGGCGGGAATGTTGTCTTCCGGCTTCGGATCCCAGGGGCCCGGCCGACGGGGGGTGTTGGCGTCGCTCATCCCCGCGACGTGGCCTTTTCCGACCGCAGCCACAAGGCCAGTACGGCGAGAAGCCGCAGGGTCTTGCGGTCGACGGTCGCGACGGCGCGGACGGGCGGGACATAGTGCATCGCAGGTTCAGTCCAGATTGTGCGCCTTCGCCTCGGCGGGGTTGGCCCGCGTCAGCGCTTCTCGCACCAGGTTCTTGGGCACGCCGCGGCGGGCCAGGATTTCATAGACCCGGCGCAGGTCCTGCACCGGCCGGAAGGCGAGCCAGCGCTGCTTCGCGCGCCAGATCAGGATCATGTACCCGAAGGGAACCCGCCACACTCGAACCACGTCAGATCAGCTCCACGTCCACATGATGCCTGGCCTTCACCAGGTCATACCGCGCGGGAATCGGCGGCGGAGGCAGATCTACCATGCGTTGCACGGCCATTCGCGCGCGTTCGGCCATTTCCTCCGGCACTGTGACCTCGAACTTCATGTCGCGCAGGCAGTCGCGGATGTTCTCCAGCGTGATGCGCTTCATGTGCGGGCACATGTTGCAGGGGCCGACGAACTGCACGTCCGGCACGTCGCCCTTGATGTTCGAGGCCATCGAGCATTCGGTGATCAGCACCACCCGCTTGGGTTTGCGCGCCTCGACATAGTCGGTCATCGCCGCGGTCGAACCGGCGAAGTCGGCGGCCTGCAGGATCTCCTCGGGGCATTCCGGGTGGGCGAGAACCTCGGCGTCCGGCCAGGCGTCGCGCATGTCGGCGATGTCCTGCGTCGTGAAGCGCTTGTGCACCTCGCAGTGCCCTTTCCAGGCGACGATCTTGATGTCGGTCTGGGCCGCGACATTGCGGGCCAGATATTCGTCGGGGATCAGGATGACCTTGTCGACGCCCCACTCCTTCGCCGCCCATTCGACGATCTGCACCGCATTGGCGCTGGTGCAGCAGATGTCGGTCTCGGCCTTCACGTCGGCGGTCGTGTTCACATAGGTGACCACCGGCAGGCCGGGATAGCGCTGCTTGATCAGACGCACGTCCGCCCCCGTGATCGACGAGGCCAGCGAGCAGCCCGCGCGCAGGTCGGGGATCAGGACGGTCTTCTCGGGGCTCAGGATCTTCGACGTCTCGGCCATGAAGTGCACGCCCGCCTGGACGATGACCCTGGCCTTCGACTTGGCGGCCTCCTTGGCCAGCCCCAGGCTGTCGCCGACATAGTCGCC
>JAVHYH010000299.1 GCA_031119155.1 Brevundimonas sp. | reverse complement strand
GTCTATGCCCGCTCCAAGACGCGGGCGCGCAAGAAGGGCGGCGTCCGCACCTGGATGATCCTGGCGCCGGTCGGCGTCGTTCTGGTCGGCGGCGCCGCCGCGGCGATGATGCTGGGCGGCGAAGAGCCTGCCGCGCCGCTGGCCGAGCCCGCCGCGACCGCGCCGGTGCTGCCGGTTACGCCCGCCCCGATGGCGATGGAAACCGCGCCGATGGAGGCCGCGCCCCCGGTCGAGACCGCGCCGGCTCCCGTCGCTCGTGAAGCCGCGCCGACGCCCGCCCGGGCGCCCGCCCGCCGTGTCGCGCCGCGCGCCGCCGCTCCCGCGGCCGAGCCCGCCCCCGCTCCGGCGGCTCCGCGCGTCACCGTGCCGGAATCGTCGCCGACGACTTCGACGCTGAACACCGCTCCGTCGGTTTCGCCGTCGACTCCGGCTCCGGTCGTCACGCCGGCGACGCCCGCTCCGGTCACCCCGGCCGCCCCGCCGCCGGTGATCGTGGTCGGGCCGATGGGCTGATCCGGGCCTGACAAGCGAGAAGCCCCGGCGATCCGTCGCCGGGGCCTTTCCTTGATAAACTAGATGTGTAGCGCGCCAAGGTTGTTTGAATACCGGCGTTATTGACCTCGTTTCACACCCTGATGCAGCGTGTCCGTGAAACGGGGGGCTCCATGAAATTAAAGTTGTTGGCTGCGCTGCTCGCGCTGCCGTTGCTGTCGGGCTGCGTCACGGTGGACACCCGCACGGTGTCGTTGCCAAACGGGGACGCCCGCGCGGAGCTTCGTCTGGTCGAGGATATGTGGCTGGGGAAACAAAGCTTCGAGCTTTGGGGCATCAACAACACCAGCCAGCCTGTCTGCGTGTACAACAGCCTGCGACGCGACATGAGCGGCGCGGCCACCTATCTGATCGCGCCGAGAAGCTCGCGGCAGCTGGATCACTTCTATCAGGCCCGCGGGCTCTACCTGGCGGTCTCGGTCAGCCCGGACGGCGTGTCCTGCCCGCGATGAGGTCTGTTCTCTGACCCCCTCTTGAGCGGGACGGGCCTTCGCCCATATGTCCGCTTCGAATAGGGGGACCGCATGCAGCCGGCCATTGTCATCGAGGGTCTGACCAAGACCTACAAGTCGGGGCTGCAGGCCCTGAAGCCCGTCGATCTGACCATCGGCAAGGGCGAGATCTTCGCCCTGCTGGGACCGAACGGGGCCGGCAAGACGACCCTGATCTCCATCCTGTGCGGGATCGTCACCGCCAGCGGCGGCACGGCGCTGGCCGACGGCCACGACATCCGCAAGGACTACCGCAAGGCCCGCACCGCCATCGGACTGGTGCCGCAGGAGCTGACGACCGACGCCTTCGAAACGGTGCTGGCGACGGTGACCCTTAGCCGGGGCCTGTTCGGCAAGGCGCCGAACGCCGCCTACATCGAACAGATCCTTCGCGACCTCAGCCTGTGGGACAAGAAGGACGCCAAGATCATGACCCTGTCCGGCGGCATGAAGCGTCGGGTGATGATCGCCAAGGCCCTCAGCCACGAGCCGGACATCCTGTTCCTCGACGAGCCGACGGCGGGCGTCGACGTCGAACTGCGCAAGGATATGTGGGCCATGGTCCGCAAGCTGCGCGAGCAGGGCGTCACCATAATCCTGACCACCCACTACATCGAGGAAGCCGAGGAGATGGCCGACCGGGTGGGGGTGATCCTCAAGGGCCAGCTGATCCTCGTGGAGGAGAAGACCGCCCTGATGAAGAAGCTGGGTAAGAAGACCCTGACCCTGCAGCTGCAGGAGCCGCTGGCGGCGGTTCCGGCGGAACTGGCCGACCTGAAGATCGCGCTGAAGAGCGAGGGCGCCGAGCTGGAATACGTTTTCGACGCCAATGCCGACGAGACCGGCGTGCCCCAACTGCTGCGGCGGCTCGAGGCCTCGGGCGTCGGGTTCAAGGATCTGTCGACCCGCCAGAGCTCTCTGGAAGACATCTTCGTGGACCTGGTCCACCAATCGCGGTCGGAGGCGGCGTGATGGCGTTCAACGGTTACGGCGTCTGGGCCATCTATCGCTTCGAGATGGCGCGCGCCCTGCGCACCCTCTGGCAATCGATCATCACTCCGGTGGTGACGACGGCCCTGTATTTCGTCGTCTTCGGAACGGCCATCGGTGGTCGCATCGAGGAGGTGTTCGGCGTGCCCTACGGCGCCTTCATCGTGCCCGGCCTGATGATGCTGAGCCTGTTCACCAACTCGATCTTCAACGGATCGTTCGGCATCTACTTCCCCAAATTCACCGGCACCATCTACGAGCTGCTGTCGGCGCCGATCTCGCCCTTCGAGACGGTGCTGGCCTATGTCGGCGCGGCGGCGACCAAGTCGGTCATCCTGGGCCTGATCATCCTGGCCACCGCCTCCTTCTTCGTGCCGCTGCAGATCCTGCATCCGGTCTGGATGCTGGCCTTCCTGGTGCTGATCTCGGCGACCTTCAGCCTGTTCGGCTTCATCATCGGCATCTGGGCCCAGAGCTTCGAGCAGCTGAACTTCATTCCGATGCTGATCGTGACGCCGCTGACCTTCCTCGGCGGCGCCTTCTATCCGACGATCTGGCTGCCGGACGGCTGGCGCGCGGTGAGCCTGTTCAATCCGGTGGTCTATCTGATCTCGGGCTTCCGCTGGGCCTTCTTCGGCGTCGGGGACGTGTCCATCGGTATCAGCCTGGCGGCGACGGCGGGCTTCTTCCTGACCTGTCTGGCGATCGTCTTCTGGATGTTCCGCACCGGCTATCGCCTCAAGAACTAGACCGTCACGAAAGCGGCCAGATCGGCCGCCACCTTCTGTACAGGTAAGCGTTTTTGAGGCGCGCCGACTTTCGGCGCGGGAGGCGGCATGAGCGACGCGCTGCTCGGCCGGCGCGTGCGCTGGCAGGACGGCGAGGGGCTCGGCG
>JAVHYH010000298.1 GCA_031119155.1 Brevundimonas sp. | reverse complement strand
CGCCCTCGCCATCAATGAAGTCTCCCTGCTGCGTCAGACCCGTCAGACAGCCAAGGTGCGGATCAGCGTCGATGATCGGGTGCGGCTGGAAGAACTGTCCTGCGACGGCTGCCTCGTCTCCACGGCGGCGGGATCGACCGCCTACAACCTGTCGGCCCACGGCCCGATCATTCCACTGGACTCGCGCGTGCTGGCCCTGACCCCGATCAGCGCCTTCCGCCCTCGCCGCTGGCGCGGCGCCCTGCTGCCGCATCAGGCGAAGGTCTGTTTCGAGATCCTGGAAGCCGACAAGCGCCCGGTCAGCGCGACCGCCGACAATTTCGAGGTCCGGCGGGTGGTGAAGGTCGATGTGCGCGAGCGCCGGGACATCGCCCTGACCATGCTGTTCGACGCCGGGCGGTCGTTCGAGGAACGGGTTCTGGCCGAACAGTTCGCCTCCTGAGTTACCGTGCACCGCTTCTTAAGGTCGTTTGTGCGACCTTGGCCGCCAGTCAATTACGGGAGCGCCCGGTGAGCAATTCGGCCCAGGTCATTCGTCCGCCCAACACCCTTCGCATGAAGGTCGGCGGCGCGTTCGGCGGCATCGACGCCAACGCCATCGCCAAAGCCGAGGAAGCCCTGAAGGCCATGTCGGCCCAGTTCGGCCAGTGGCTGCAGGACGAGATCGTCAAGCTGGACAAGGCCCAGTCGGACATCCGCGCGCAGGGCTACAACGCCCAGACCGCCGAGAACCTGTATTTCCGCGCCCACGACCTGAAGGGCCTGGGCACCACCTACCAGTATCCGCTGGTCACCCGTCTGGCCGGTTCGCTGTGCAAGATGATGGATGATCCGGCCAAGCGCATGGCCGCGCCGCTGATGCTGATCGACGCCCATATCGACGCCATCAAGGCCGTGGTCCGCGACCAGATCCAGACCGACGACCATCCGACCGGCAAGGTTCTGGCCGAGACGCTGGAAGCCAAGGTGGCCCAGCACTTCGCCTGATCCCGGTTTCAGGTTTGAGAGATTGAAACGCCCGCCCTCACCGGCGGGCGTTTTGCTGTGTGACGCTCAGGCGGCGACGCTGCCGACGCCGCGCGGGGCGGCCGGAGCCTGATCGAGGCGTTCCATCAGATAGGCCAGATCCTCGCGCGGGGCGTTCGGGCGCTGGGTCAGGAAGCGCTCCAGCATCTGCTGGCGGAAGGCGTCGTCCGTGGTGTCCACGCCCTCGGCCTGAAGATTGCGCCAGGTGTCCACGCCGGCGCGGAAGGCCTGGAACAGGCGTGGCGGCAGGCCGGCGCGGTCGTAGATGGCCTTGAGCCCCAGCGGACCGGCGTCGTGGATCATCAGCCAGGCGCGTTGGTGCGGCGTCCCGGCCAGTTCGGCCAGACCGTGCTCGAACAGCCCCATCTGCCCGCGCGCCAGCGCCCGCAGCAGCAGCGAGCCGGTCAGGGCCCGGCGGGCGTTCAGGGTCGCCACGAATTGCGGCAGGTCGGCATGGCTGGAGGCCTGATCGACCAGATCGACGGTCGCCCGCTCGCGCGCGAAGGAGGCCAGACGGATGGCCGTCTCGGGCGCCACGGCGTGACGGGTGACCAGATGCTCGCGCACAGCGTCCGACGCCAGCTCGACCAGCCGCTCTGTCACCGACAGCGGCAGGGCCTGACGATAGGCCAGGGCAGCGACGATCTCGGGCGCATCGCCGAAGCGATCAACGCAGCGGCCCAGGGCGGCCTCGGCGATGTCGGCGTTGTCGTTGGCGGCCAGGGCGCGCACGGCGGTCTCAGCCCCGACCTCGGCCACGGCGTCGGCGACATCACGGCTGACGCGCGGGCGCCCGGCGACGGCGGTCTGGCGCAGGGGCGAACCGGCCTGAACGATCTCGATCAGATCCTCGTCCGAGAAGGCCGGCGAGAAATGAATCAGCGGCAGGGCCACGCTGTCGACGTCGGCGGCCAGACGGCGGGCCACGTCACGCGGGATCAGGTCCGACGATTTCAGCGTCACCGCCATCGCCCGGCGCACCAGCTCAGCGGCGTCATTGGCCAGCAGGCGCAGGATCTTGTGGGCGGCGGCGCGGTCTTCCTCGTCCAGCTCGGCCCGGTCCATGCTGCGGCACAGCTTGTGGGCGGCGGCGGCGCGTTCGTCTTCATCGTCCGCCTTGATCAGACGGCGGATGTCGATCTCGGTGAGACGGGCGCGGAAGGTGGTCATGGAACGCTCAAGCTCTGGCTTCGGACCACCATCGTCCGACCATCGTTAACGGGCGGTTTACCATGACCGGATTCGGCCTTCAGATGTTGGACCGGCTTCCGGTTCCGAAGGCGCCGCCGAAGCCGCCGCCCTTGCCCTCCCCGTCCTGACCCAGCAGCAGGGCCAGCAGGCTCTGATCCTGTTTCAGCCGATCCAGCCGAGCGGCCAGCATCTGGTCGCGCTCGGACAGCGGCGGAGCTGCCGTCTGGACATCATTGCTGCCCGCGCCCGAGGCCGGGGAACCCTCGCCCGCCGAACGCTGCAGATTGGCGTGCACCTCGGCCACCGTCGCCGGACGGCCGTTGCGGTAGAAGATCGAGCGGTTCGCCGCCGCCGCCTCGGGGAAGATCGAGGCCGCGCTGGAGCCCGGACGGCGATCCATCGCCTCCATCAGCTGGGCCGCGCCCGCCGGGCCGAGGAAGTGGGCGGCGTAGAGGTCGCCGGCGCCCGGCTCACGTCCCGTCCGGCCACGCAGATAGGCGGCGTTCTGGGCGGTCAGCTCCGCCGCCATGGTCGAGGCCGCCTGTGGATCGAAGCGCAGGTCCAGCACGACGTTGCGCGCCGAGCCCTCGACCCGCCAGCGCCCGTCCGAGCCGCGATAGATCAGGTCGGCGTACTGGCCGTAGCCGTGCTTGGCGCCGTGCTGCTTCACCGTCGCCAGCCAGGCGTGAGCTAGGCGTCCAGGCCGCCGAAGCGGCC
>JAVHYH010000297.1 GCA_031119155.1 Brevundimonas sp. | reverse complement strand
CCGGGCCGGACAGGGTCAGCGCCCGCAAGCCTTCCGGTGCCCATCTGATCGAGGCGGTGCGACTGGCGGGCGGCGATCCGGCGAGGGCCGTGATGGTCGGGGATGCGTCTCCGGATACGAGCGCGGCGCGGGATGCGGGGATGCCCTGCATCGTCTGCACCTTCGGCTACAGCCCGATCCCGCCCGCCGAACTGGGCGGCACGGTGCTGATCGAGCGGTTCAGCGAGATCGAAGCTCTGGTCGCAGGCTTCGCCGCTCAGCCCGCCGCCCTGGCCGCGTCAAACGCCTGACGCGCCTTGCCGATGCGGTCGAAATGGCTCTCGGCCCACAGCCAGACGCCGCAGAAGGCTTCGGACAGGCTGTAGCCCATGTCGGTCAGCCGGTATTCGACTCGCGGTGGAATGACCGGATGGACGGTGCGGATGACCAGCCCGTCGCGCTCCATCTGACGCAGGGTCTGGGTCAGCATCTTCTGGCTGATGCCGCTGGACAGTTCGGCGATCCGGCTGAAGCGCTGCTCGCCGTGCTCGATCAGCACCTCCAGCACGATCATCGTCCATTTATCGGCCACGCGACCGATCACCTCGATCACCAGCGCCTCCACCTCCGGCGACAGAGGCGGATGGTTCGGATGCGGATGGGCGTGAACGGCAGGCGCGGCCATAGCTTTCCTTTCGGTAAGTACCGCACATTTCGGTGCCTACTTTCTGATGGAGAGTGTCAGGTATAGATGATCCCCCATCGGACTTCCAGATCAAGGAGCACTCCCATGGACACCCGCAACGACACCATCCTGATCACCGGCGGCGGCTCGGGCATCGGCAAGGCCATGGCTGAGGCCCTGCATGCGCGCGGCGCGAAGGTCATCATCGCCGGTCGCCGCCGTGAGGCGCTGGAGGCCGTCGCCGCCGCCAACCCCGGCATGTCCGTCGAGACCCTGGACGTCGCCGACGCCGCCGATGTGACCGCCTTCGCCACCCGCGTCGTGGCCGCCCATCCGGACCTGAACGTCGTCATCAACAACGCCGGGATCATGCAGGCCGAGGATCTGACGGCCGACTCCGTCGACCTCGACGTTGTCGAACAGACCATCGCCATCAACCTGTTCGGCCCAATCCGGCTGACCGCCGCCCTGCTTCCGCACCTGAAGTCGAAGGCTTCGGCGACGGTCGTCACCGTGTCATCGGGTCTGGCCTTCGTGCCGCTGACGGCGACGCCGACCTATTCGGCGACCAAGGCGGCCATCCATTCGTGGAGCCAGTCGCTGCGGACCCAGCTTAAGGACACCTCAGTCGAGGTGCTGGAGTGGGCCCCTCCCGCCGTGGCCACTGACCTGATGCCGGGGCACGCGGAGAACCCGAACTCCATGCCGCTGGCCGACTTCACCGCCGAAAGCCTGTCGCTGTTCGAGGCCGGCGGGGCCGATGAAATCCTCGTCGAGCGGGTGAAATTCCTGCGCGGCGCCGCGGGCCGCGGCGACTACGCCAAGGTCTATTCGATCCTCAACGACGGCACGCACTGATGTCCGATGCGCCGGATCGCAGCCGAAGCGGTTGCGGTTCGGCGCCGTCAGGCACATCTTGATCGGCCCTGCCCTCCCCAAGGCCGTTCGCATGCTTCGTCGCTTCTTCGCCATTCCGCTCTGGCAACGCACCGCCGCGGGCTTCGCGCTCGGCATCCTGGCCGGCCTGATCCTGCGAGAGAACGCCGAGA
The DNA here is from genome assembly GCA_031119155.1 of Brevundimonas sp. Classification (GTDB taxonomy): domain Bacteria; phylum Pseudomonadota; class Alphaproteobacteria; order Caulobacterales; family Caulobacteraceae; genus Brevundimonas. Next base: position 1,223 of record JAVHYH010000297.1, on the reverse strand, counting down.
CCTGGCTGGGGCCGATCGGCGACGTCTATCTGAACCTGATCCGCATGGTGGTGGCGCCGCTGGTGCTGTTCACCATCGCCAGCTCCATCGCCAAGCTGGGCGAAGGCGTGGGCGCGGTGCGACTGGCGGTGCGGACCATCGTCTGGTTCGCGATCACCTCGCTGCTGGCGGTGCTGGTCGGCTTCGCCGTCGGGCATCTGATCAATCCGGGCATCGGCCTGAGCGACCTGCCGCTGGGCACGGTGCGCGAGCGGGAGATCCCGACGCCGCTGGAAGTGCTGATCGGCGTGGTGCCGACCCCTTCGCCGCCCTGAGCGAAGGCAAGATCCTGCAGATCATCTTCTTCTCGGCCCTGGTCGGCGCGGCGCTGGTGGCGCTTGGCGACCGGGCGCAGGGCGTGCGTCGGCTGGTGGATGAAGGCGCGGCCGTCGTCTTCCGCATCACCCGCTGGGTGATCCAGCTGACCCCCATCGGCGTCTTCGGTCTGATCGCCTCGGTCGTCGGCGGCTATGGCTGGGAGGCGCTGCTGCCGCTCGGCAAATTCATCTTCGCCATCTACGCCGCCTGCCTGTTCCACATCCTGATCGTCTATTCCGGCCTGCTGAAGCTGCACGGCCTGAAGGTGACCAGCTTCTTCCGCGGGGCGTTCGCGGCGCAGCAGACGGCCTTCGCCACCTCCTCCTCGCTCGGCACCCTGCCGATCACCCTGCGCCAGACGGTCGAGCGGCTGGGCGTGCCGCAGGCCTATGCCGCCTTCGCCGTGCCCTTGGGCGCCAGCGTCAAGATGGACGGCTGCGGCGCCATCTATCCGGCCATCGCGGCCATCTTCATCGCCCAGTATTTCCCGCTCGACCTCAGCCTGACGCAGTACCGCCGGATCGGCCTGACCGCCGTGCTGGGCTCGCTGGGCACCGCCGGCGTGCCCGGCACCTCCATCGTCATGCTGACCCTGACGCTGGCCACCGCCGGCCTGCCGCTGGAGGGAATCGGCTACATCGTCGCCATCGACCGGATCATCGACATGATGCGGACCGCGACGAACGTCACCGGCCAGATGCTGGTCCCGGTGCTGGTCGCGAAGGAGGAAAAGATCCTCAACGAGGACATCTACGACGGCCGCGTCGCCTGGCTGCCGGGCGATCCGGACGCGGAATCGCCGGAGACGGTGAAAGCTTCGGGCATCTAGGCTTGCACCATCGGAGAGGTCGGGCTATGTCCCCGCC
>JAVHYH010000296.1 GCA_031119155.1 Brevundimonas sp. | reverse complement strand
GCCCTGCAGCGAGGCGTCGGCGTCGACGGCCTTGTTCAGGTTGTCGACATAGGTCTGGTGGTGCTTGTCGTGGTGGAAGGTCATCGTCTCCTTGTCGATGGCCGGCTCCAGCGCGTCGTAGGCATACGGAAGGGGCGGAAGGGTGAAGGCCATGGAGAGGCTCCTGTCGACAGATTGATCTTGAACCGCATGTAGGCGCCCTGACCGGTCAGCCAAAGACGCCCCTGCGGCATTTTCTCAGGCCTCGAACGCCTGCGGCCCCTCAAAGGCTGCATCTGCGCCGCGCGGTCAAGCTTGGAACGATGACAGTGTCGATCAGTCCTTCGGCAGGTTCGCCTTCATGCAGTCGCGCACAGCCCGGCGGTGGTCGCCCAGCGCGTTGAGATAGTCCACGCCCGCCGCCGCGAACGCCACCTTGGTCGCCGCGTCCAGCCCCTCGGGCAGGGCCGCGATCACCCGCTTCTGACCCTTGTCGTGCAGGCAGAAGCCGACCTCGCTGCACAGGGCCGCGAACATCGCATCGTACCGGTCGTCGCTCATTCCAGTCCTTCAAGTCGGCTCAGCCAGTGCAGCACATTCAGGGCGAACTGCTGATCATCATGGCCGGAGGTCTGTAGCCCAAAAGCGAAGTCTTCGCGCGAAGGATCGCCGGAGCGGATGATCTGGGCGGTCAGCATTCCCGCCTCGCCAAGCACCACCACCCGTCCGCGGCCATGATCGAAGGCCAGCCCCTGCGCCTGCAACGCCGGGCGCGCCTCTTCGGCCAGCACCGTCTCCGGCGCCTCGCCACCGCGCAGACGCCGGTTGATCTCACGAAGGGTCGGCGCGTCAGCGGCTTCGTGATCCGTCGGCTCCAGCGCCATCAGCACGGTCGCCTGCGCCGGGCCGGTCAGGGACTGGCCGGTAAAGCTCAGCACGCGCCGGATCGTTTCGTCGGGGTTGCGACCGTTCAGGATCGGGTGCCGCCCCAGTGTCCCCGCCTCGGTGGAGAACCGGAGTTGCGAGGTCGCCTGGCCGTCCTCGAGACGGAAGGCGTAGCCCTTACCCATGCCGATCCCCAGCACGCGGCCCAGGGTCTCGTTGGCGCTTCCGTAGGGGGCGTGATCGACCGCCAGCAACAGGCTCCCGCCCCCGCGGACCCAGCGGTCCAACGCTTCGATCTCGCTGTCCGTAAAGGCGCTCGGGTCGCCTTCCCGGGCCGGCCGCACGGCATTCGAGATGACCAGCACATCGACCCCGTCCAGCGCGCCCGCGGCATCCAGCGGCTGTTCGCCCGCCCGAATGCGATAGCCGTCGGCCCGCACAAGCGCCGCGAATCCCGCATACCGCCCCTCGAGGGTCTGGACGCTGCCATGCGCGGCATCCAGCTGGATCATCGGGCCCTCGCCGGAATAGGCCGGGCTGGCGACCACCGGCCGGAATGAGGGATCGCCCATCTGCTGTGCGGCGACGGGGGTCGCCAGCAGGACGGCGGACAGCATCAATGCGGGCCAGTTCATACGCGTCACTCCGGTTCGACGCGAAGCTGGCACGCCCGCCTCAGCCCTTCAATCGCGCAGCGTGGAAGGCGACATGATCGGCGATAAAGCTGGCCATGAAGAAGTAGGAGTGGTCATAGCCCGGCTGCATCCGCACGGTGACCTTCTGCCCACTGGCCTTGCCCGCCGCGATCAGCAGTTCGGGCTTGAGCTGCTCGACCAGGAAGCTGTCGGCGTCGCCTTGGTCCACGAGGATGTCGTCATAGACGCCGTGCGCCGCGCCGCCCTCGATCAGCAGGGCCGCGTCGTGCTTCGCCCACTCGGCCCGGTCCTCGCCCAGATAGGCGGTGAAGGCCTTCTCGCCCCACGGGCAGCGGGTCGGCGAACTGATCGGCGCGAAGGCCGAGACCGACTGGAACAGTTCCGGATGACGCAGCGCCAGCGTCAACGCCCCATGCCCGCCCATGGAATGGCCGAAGATCGAGCGCGCCTTCGTCGTCGGGAATTCGGCGTCGATCAGGTCGATCAACTCGCCGGTGACATAGCTCTCCATTTGGAAATGCGGCGCCCACGGCTTTTGGCTCGCATCCACATAGAAGCCCGCCCCCTGACCGAGGTCATAGGCCGGATCATCCGCCACCCCTTCCCCGCGCGGCGAGGTGTCCGGCGCCACGATGATCACCCCATGCTCGGCGGCGGCGGCATAGGCCCCGGCCTTGGTGGTGAAATTGTCCTCGGTGCAGGTCAGACCCGACAGCCAGATCAGCACCGGGAACGGCCCCTCGCCGCCGGGAACGAAGACCGACAGGGTCATCGGCGTGCCGGTCACAGCGCTGTCGTGTTTCAGATAACGCAGCGTGCCGCCGTGGACGGTGTGGGTCTTCGTCGTTTCCATTCGGTCTCTCAGGTATTGGGACGGTGCAGGGCGCAGATCTTGTTGCCCGCGGGATCGCGTAGGTAGGCCAGATACAGGGTGCCGAACGGTCCCTGACGCGGCCCCGGAGGGCTTTCGATCGACGTGCCGCCCGCCTCGACGCCGGCGGCGTGGAAGGCGTCCACGGCTTCCGGCGATTTGGCGAAGAAGCCGATGGTGCCGCCGTTGGCGTGGCAGGCCGGATCGCCGTCGATGGGCTTCGTCACCCCGAACGAGCCCCGGTCCGTCCGCCACCAGCCCCGGCCCATCGGGTCCAGAACGCTGGGCGCGACGCCCAGGGCGCCCAGAGCCGCGTCATAGAATTTGCGCGACGCTTCGATGTCGTTCGCGCCGACGGTGATGTGTGTGAACATGGCTTCCCTCCCTTTGGGTTTCCCCAGCCTTAGGTCAGACAGTTTCGTTTGACAACTCACATGAACCCAAGAGACGGATCAGCCTCCAAACAAACGCCGCCACCAGGACCGTGACGGCTTCGTTCCCCCGTCCGGCAGCATGACCTCCTCGCCCTGAGGATCGTACAGGCCCAGCCCG
>JAVHYH010000058.1 GCA_031119155.1 Brevundimonas sp. | reverse complement strand
GGGCATGAATGGAAGGCAGCTGGTTGACGCGGGGCGGCGCAATCGGCCGGACCTGAAGATCCTGTTCGTCACGGGGTATGCCTATGACAAGGAGCTCGGAAACAGCCGACTGCCCCAGGGCGCGGAAGTGCTGCCCAAGCCCTTTACCGGCGTGGAGCTCGCGGCGCGCGCCCGGTCGCTGCTGCGGATGACCGACACGCCTTCGCGGCTGGGCGCCGCCTGACCGACGCTTGCCTCTGCGGCTCCGGTCGCCCGAAGGCAGCGGGCCTTCCCCTGTCCGCCAGCGGGAGCCTTGCGCCATCGCCCGATGGGTTTATCCACCGTCCCCGTCATCCTCGACGCTGCGCGCCGTCGTCACCGCCCTGGTCCGGCACTGCGCGGGGGTTTGATGGCCTCAGGCGAGCACTTCGACGGACGTCATCGTACTTGGACGAGCCTGTCGCAGGCGGAGGGAGCCGGCGCCCGGCGCGCGTCGACAAGCGGGACCGACAGGCGTCGGCCGACAGCCAGCGACCTCTCGACCCGCACACGTGTCAGGTTCCACCCACGATCCGTCGTCGTGTTGGTTGAGCCGGATGGCAGGTTCCATGCAGGTCGGCCCTCGCCGATCCAGGGCGCGATCCACGCCGGACGGAATGCGGCCCACGGATCGGATGAGCGTCAGATCACTCAGTTGGGGGATCTATTTTCGGTCGGTGATCGCCTCGCCAGCCTCTTCCTCTTCCAGGAGGGCGGCGTTGTCGGCGTTCGCGGACAGGCGGACCTGATTGCCTTCAACCTCGGCGACCAGACCGCCGGAGAGGTAGTGATGGTGGTCGCTGTGCGAGCCGCTGTCGGCCTTGGTGAGCTTGATCCGGTCGCCCTCGATCTTGTCGACGGTGCCCAGATGGACGCCATCGGCGCCGATGACGTCCATATGTTCCTTGATTTGCGAGAGGTCGGCCATGGCGGGTCTCCTTTTGGCTGTCTCGACTAACGGCGCCCAATCCGCGATGTTCCGGACGGTCCGCGCGCCCGCCGGGGCGGGACCTTGCCGATATCGGACGAGGCGCCGACGCCGCGATTCAACGGCTCAGCCCGACACGGCGTTGGATGGACTGGAGGGCCGCCCAGGCGCCGGCGGGGCAGGGGCGCTTTGCTGTTCGTTCAGGTCGTCATGCAGGCGGCGTTCAGAAGGCCGACGCCAATGGAAATGGACGCGAGATAGACCCCTGCGGCCAGATCACCGGTCTGGATACGGTCGGCCAGCGCCCGGTACAGGACCCGACTGACGATGATGAAGGCGACGATCTGGATTACCCCGGCCAGCAAGGCCCAGGCGGCGAACTCCAGGAGACCGACCGTATGGGAAAGGGCCGAAGCCAGCGGCAGGACGTATCCGATCAATGCGCCGCCGAGGGCCACTGCAGCGGCGGTGTTGCCTCGCCGGATGAGCTCCCGCTCATGATAGGGCGTGATGAGCTGATAGATGAATTTAAAGGCGGAGAAAAAGAGGATCGCCACCACGAAGGCGGCGACGAAGGCCGTGGCGCCGGCCTGGAACGCAAACCCGTCGAACATCATCGTCATTCCCCGGCGCCACAAGGCGCAAACGCGGCCGTGGCCGACGGAATGCCGACCCGGTTCTCACAAGCCGCCTCGCTGCCCGCAGGCTCCGATCTGAAGGGATCATGGCGTCAGGCGGACTGGCCTCTCGCCTAAACCATGCGCGCCATTGCGCCAAGTCAGCGACGAGCAGGGGGCGGCGAGCGGGGGGCGGGGGGGCCTCGGCTCCGCCAGGGAAGCGGCCGCTCCGAACCTCAGATCCCCACCGTGACCTGGGCGCCATCCCATTTCCCCGCCAGCCCCGGCACTTCCTCCAACTGGCGATCCTCATCGAACCGCCCGCGCTCTTCGCGATACCGGACGATCTCGAAACCATGCCCCTGGAGCTGGGGAACGGCGTCGAGTTCAGCGGCTGTCGCCCGGTTAAGGTCAATCACGTGGTTCTCCAGGGCGCGATGCGCAGGCGTTTGATCGTACGTCTCAAGGTCGAGTGCGGATTTCCCAGACGAGGTTCCAACGGTTTGCGCCGGCGGGCTTCAGTTCGCCGATGGACGTCGTCACAGGGCGATCAAAACCATCCATGACCACATCTGAGCCCCGAACAGAGGCGATCGTGGCGGTGGTCTGCCAGAACGCTCTCTTCTCGCCTCGAATGATCAGGCTGACCTGGATTGTGTCGTCTGTCTTGGGCATGGACCACCCTCTGACAGGGCAGGACGTCTGCGCCAAGCCTCTCCCTCGTCCAGGGACGAAATCAGCGGCGCGCTTGCCGCTTCGATATCAATGGCCCCGCTCTTACCGACCTCGCTCTCACTGGCCTCGGTCTCACTGGCGGCGATCGCATTGGTCCGGACCCGGTCGCGTTTCGAGCGTTTGTGTGAGGCCCCTCGGGAAGAGGGGACTTGAGGTGGCCCGATGAACAGGGATGCGAAACAACTGGTTCTGACGCTCCTCGAACACCGCGCCCGGGACGCCACCCTGTGTCCGAGCGAAGTCGCCCGGGCCCTGGCGGCCGATGCGGGCGAGCCGGCCATCTGGCGCAAGCATATGCCCACCGTCCACGATGCGATCGACCAGTTGCAGTCCGAAGGTAGGGTTCGATTGAGCTGGAAGGGACGGATTCTGCCGAGGCGGCACGGTCCCTACCGCATCCGGCGAGCCTGAATACCATCCCCCTCGAGCGGCGAGAGCCCCGGTCGAGACCTGGCCGCTGACAGGCCCCGCAGCGCCTATCGGCGGATCAGCAGCGTGAGAAACGGCTCGATCAATGCCGACCGCCAGGAATTCCGGATCCCAGGGCACGGTCCTGGGACCCCTGTCGACGAAGCGCCAGACCCCGCGATCATCGTGATAAAAGCGCGACCGGGCTCATGGTCAATGCCGAGCTGGGCGGGATTAGCTTATGTCGGCGGCCTTCGGATACCCCGAACGCCCGGCCGGAGATGGCCGGGCAAGCTCCATCGCCATCCGGACGCACCGGGAGGGGCGGCCGCTGCAGTCGTGAATCTGAAAAAATGGAAGAATGCGACCCGACCGAGATCTTGGGGAGGCAGCCGGGTCGCGGCGGACAACTCCAAGGCCAGAACTGTCCGCCCAGTCACGCTAACAGCCGCGCCGGATGTGTGAAGTCGGCGGAGGGACGCAGGGGCGGAATGCCGCAGGACGGACCGCCCGGCGGCAGCCGGTGTTGACCTGCCGTCGCCAGGCGCAGCGCGCCTGACCGGGTTGAAGACGTCCAGGCGGTCATTGATCAGCGGAAGTCGGCAACCCGATCCGGAGCCGCGAGGGTTCGGAAAGGGTTGCCGGAGTTCCCGGTCCAACTGGTCCGTCCCCCAGCGGGGCGAGCTAGCACGCTAATTCAGGTTTCGACAGAGCCGAACATTTATGGGGGCGATGGCCTGTCCAGTCTCCCCCTGTCAAAGCGGAAGCTGCGCTGCCGGGTGTCGGGACCCTCTGGCGGGGCGTTCAAGCTTGTCAGGCGGAGCCTGCTCAACGCCTCATTCCGGAGAAGCCCCGGCGTCGATACCCTGTCACCAGAACAGCGCCGTGAACGGGACTGTCGCCGAAGCCCTTTGAGGTGGCCCACCGAAGAGCCGTCAAGCCGACTTAGGAACGGCGACGCCTGGGCAGCGTTCGCCCCGCATGTCCCAGTTCAGAACACATCCCGTCGAACGCGCCTTCGAGCTCGCCAGAACCGGTCTCCACCGAAACAGAAGCGAGATTGGCCGCGCGATGGAGCGAGACGGCTACACCATGGCCGACGTCAATCAACTGGAAGGCTCGTCAGTGACGCGGCAACTGAACGCCCTGTGCAAGACCGCCCTGGCGGATCGGCCAAAAGACGTCGCCTGACACTCGTATCCTGGCCTCCTGACCGGGAGTGGGGCCAAACGTCCACGAAAGTCGGGCCCTCGGCGTCTCCTTGTCCGCAAAGCGGTTCACCTGAAGCGCCCGCAGTTTCCGGGAGATGTCGTTCGGGTGCGGCGGCGGCTTCGAGCAGGGAGCCGCCGCATCTTTTTGAGGCATTGCAACCCGCATCAGGCTTGGCGGTTAGGTCCGCATGACCAGGCCTACTCAAAATCGGATAGACAGAGACACGTGGGGCTACATCCTGCTGGGCGGTCTGGCCGTCATCGTTCTGGCATTGCTGGTCGTGGCGGTTCTCCAGCCGGGCCGGACCGATGCGGACGAAAAGGCGTCGGCCGACGCCATCGCCGGAATGGATCGCGCCCAGGCCCGGGCGACCGCTGAACGCCGCGAGGCCGAGAAGAGCAGGCGGTCCGAGTTCGATTGAGACGGCGCAAGCGGTCACCGGAACCGGCAAGGATTGCTGGAACGGGCTGTGAGATCAGGTTCGCGTGGGCAGGTCCCGGCTGATCAGGCTGCGTCAGATCGGCAGAAGGAAATCGCAGCGGAGGCCTTCAGGCCGCCACTTGAAATCGAGCGTGCCGCCGCGGGTCGCGATGATGCCCTGCATGACCCGTGTGCCGAAACCGCGACGGGTCGGCGGGCGGGTCGCGGGGCCGCCGGTCTCCGTCCAGGAGACCCTCAGACGGCGCTCATCCGTCATGGCCCAGTCCACAGCGATGCGGCCGGTCTCGGTGGAGAAGGCGCCGTATTTGACGGCGTTCGTGGCAAGCTCGTGCAGGGCCACCGCAAGGGCCTGGGCCGCGTCGGGCGTCAGCATCACGGCGTCGCCGGTCTGGGTGACGCGGCCGCCGTCGGCGTCGCCGTAGGGCGCGAGTTCCTGGGTGACGATCAGGCGGGCGTCGGCGCCGGCCCAGCGGGACTCGATGAAGAGGGCGTTCACATCGGCCAGGGCCTGGATACGGCCGGCGATGACCTCCTTCAGGTCTTGGGGCGTCTCTGCGCTGGACAGGTGAACGGTCGCCAGCACCGTGGACAGAAGGTTCTTGGTGCGGTGTTCCGCCTCCCTCGCGAGCAGGCGAGACTGCTCCTCACTGCGTCGCAGGGCTTCCTCGGCGATGGTGCGCTCCAGAAGGTCCGCCGCCTGGCGCGCCACGATGTCGAGGAGCCGAAGATCCCGGTCAGACGGCGTGTGCGCGTGGCTCCAGTGGGTGGAGATCATTCCCAGAAGCACGCCATTGCGCGATCGCAGGGGCGTGGTCTGGGCGGACCGGATGCCCGTTCGCCGGAACGCCTCGAGATCCTCGGTGCCCGCGATCCGGTCCCAGGCCTCGAAGTCCGGGATCACAGCCCGGTCACCGAGCCCCAGAGCCTCTGTGCAGCTGCTCACCGCCGACGGCTTGACCCACGCCCAGAAGCCCACGGCTTCCGGCGGCAGCCCGCGATGGGCCAGCAGCTGCAGTTCACCGACCCGACCGGAGGGATCATCCTCGGAGGTCAGGCGCTGCATTGTGCCGAACTGCGACCCCGTGATCGCGACGGCCGCATCCACGATCCTGCCGTAGAGCAGGTCGGTGTCGTGCTCGCCGATCAGCGCCGTGCTGATCCTGTGGAGCAGCTCAATGTCCGAAAGGTCGTCGGGCCGGGTCCCGCGTGCGCCGCGAGGAAAGGCCACCACTTCGGACAGGATGGGATCGGTCAATTCTGCGCACTCCCCGGACCAGTCCGGTCCGTTTGATCCCTGGACCTTAGCGCGCGCGGGCGTCGGCGCAAATCGAAGTGTAATGGTGAGACGATGGTCGCATTTGCCTTAACGGGGTCGGGAACCTCCGACCGCAGGTCTGGTTGGCGTCACCCCCGACACTCCCGACCAGGACAGGACGACCATGTCGATCATCGACAAGATCTTTGGACACGACGACCAGCCGCGCACGACGCCGGCCAAGCCGGACATGATGATGCAGAAGGTGCTCGACACGCTCGCGGACCTGGGCGGCAAGCCCATCGAGACGCTGAGCCCTGAAGAGGCCCGCCGGCAGCCGACGCCTACGGATGCGGTGAAGAAAATCCTGCGGGAGACCATCAAGGACGAGGATCCGACGCTCGGCATCGAGACCCGCGACATCACCATCGACGGCGCCGCCGGTCCCCTGCAGGCCCGCGTCTACAGCCCTGACCTCGGCAGCGGCGACCTGAAGCCGCTGGTCGTCTATTTCCACGGCGGAGGCTTCGTCATCGCCGATCTTGACGTCTATGACGGCGGACCGCGTGGTGTGTCACGCTTCGCGGACTGCGTGGTGCTGTCGGTCCACTATCGCCAGGCGCCCGAGCACAAATTCCCTGCGGCCCACGAGGACGCCGTGGCGGCGTACAAATGGGCCCTGGTCCATGCGCAGTCCATCGGCGGCGATCCTCGCAAGGTGGCGGTGATGGGCGAGAGCGCCGGCGGCAACCTGGCGATCAACGTCTCCATCGCGGCCCGAGACCAAGGGCTGCCGGCGCCGCTGCATCAGGTGCTGGTCTATCCGCTGGTCGGCAATGACCTGAACACTGAAAGCTATGTCGAAAACGCCACGGCCAAGCCGCTGAACAAGCCGATGATCGAATGGTTCGTGAAGCACACCTTCGCCAGCGAGGCCGAAACCGCCGATCCTCGCGTGAATGTCGTGGGCGCGGCCGACCTGCGCGGCCTGCCGTCCTCGACGGTCATCCTCGCCGAGATCGATCCGCTGCGGACCGAGGGCGAGAAGCTGGCCGAAAAGCTGGAGGCGGCAGGCAATGACGTCCGGCACAAGACCTTCCATGGCTCGACCCATGAGTTCTTCGGCATGGGACTGGTCGTGCCCGACGCCGCCGTGGCCCAGCAGTTCGCCGCCCATGAGCTGAAGAAGGCCTTCGGGACGGCCATTCTGCCGATCTGATGACGAGCGGCGGCGCCGGATCAGCGCCGCCGGTTGACCTTCCGGCCCGCCCTGCCGCGCTCGACGCGGCAGGGCGGATTTGCATTCCGGGACGGCGCAGGCGGTCCCACCGGACACTCCGCCGAACGGGGCGCCTAACGGGCCGCCTAACGGGCCGCCTGACGTGACGCCTGACGGGGCTTCGCCGCCTAGTAGCCCGTCAGCGTAGGCAGGGCCTGCCAGAAGATGGAGATCAGGGCGAGGACGGCCCCCAGGGTCGCCATCTGGTCGGCGAAGGTCCCCGGGGGCGGACCGGTCCTGATGCGTCGCGCCGCCAGGGCGAGCAGTCCGGCGCAGACCAGGGCGCAGACGCCGCTGAACGCCAGGGCCGCCATGCGCCAGGACAGGGCGTCCGCCCTGGCGACGACGTCCGCGACGCTCGCGATCGCATAGATCCCGGCGAAATGGACGGCCCAGACGATCAGCCCACCCAGCATCCAGACCCAGGTCTTCACGGCGCGCCCGGGAAGAGGGCGGTCAGGGCCGCCGAAAAGGCGCCCTGGCCGGCGGAGTAGGTGAAGAACAGGGCGATCAGCTGAAAGGTCGAGGGACGGCGCGCCTCGACGTGGCCGAACAGCAGGCGCAGCACGGCGTAGAGGGCCATCAGGGCGATGACGCCGATGAAGAAGCCGTGCCAGGACAGCAGGGCGAAGACGGTGGCGCCCTGTCCGGTGGCGGAAGCCTTGAGGCCCGCGTCGATCCAGCCGGTGAGATCTGTCCACCAGGCTGCGCCCAGCGCAGCCGCCGCCAGCAGCATCAGCAGGGTGGCGATGAGCGGGCTTCGCGGGCGGTCCAGGGAGAGGGCCTTGCAGGACAGCCAGGCCAAGGCGGCGCCAGCGAGATTGCCGCCGAGGGTCAGGAGCAGGTCGGTGACCGGCGGCGGGGCGATCCAGTCCTGCGGGTTGCGGCTCCACAGGAAGACGTAGCTGAAGCCCGCCAGCAGGGCGATCATGCCGGCGACGATCAGGGTGATGACCATGGCCCACCAGCCGTGGCTGGACGGGCCGCTGACATAGGTCGGCACCCGGACGCCGCCGCCGATGTCCACGGTGTCGGCGACCCGCGGACGATCGAGCATCCAGCACCAGTGCATGATGCACCACACGGCCAGCACCCCGCTGATGGCGGAGGCGACATAGGCCTGGATGGTCAGCAGCAGGAACAGGCCGGCCGTGAAGATGGCGGCCCAGACATGCCAGGCCGAGGGCGACGGCATGCGCTGCAGGTACTGCGGTTCGGCGTTCAGGGTGGAGGTGACGAGGGTTTCCCGCTCGCCGGTGGGGGCGTCGGGCAGGAAATAGCGTCCCGCCTCGACGTCACGGGCGAGGTTCTTCTGCTCCCACAACGGGTAGAGGCTTTTCACCACGGGAATGGAGCGCACCGAATACAGGCCGGTCGGCAGCCATTCGAGGCCGGGCGCGTCATGGATATTGCCCGCATCCTTGTCGCCGAACGGGCGGAAGTTGCGCGCCATGTCGATGATCCACAGCAGCACGCCGATCGCGGTGATCGCGGTGCCGATGCTGGAGATGAGGTTCGGCAGCTCCAGCCCGCGACCGGGCAGGTAGGTGAAGACCCGGCGCGGCATGGCCAGCATCCCGCTCAGATGCATGGGCAGGAAGGTCACATGCATGCCCGTGAACATCAGCCAGAACACCCACCGGCCCATCCGCTCGCTGAGCGGGCGGCTGGAGGACATGGGCAGCCAGTAGTAGATGGCGGCGAAGAAGGGGAAGACCATCCCGCCGATCAGCACATAGTGCAGGTGGGCGACGATGAAATAACTGTCGTGGGCCTGCCAGTCGAAGGGCACCATGGCGACCATGACCCCCGTCAGCCCGCCCATGACGAAGGTGATGATGGCGCCGGTGACGAAGAGGCCCGCCGTCGTGAAGCGCATCTTCCCCGCGGCGATGGTGGCGATCCAGGCGAAGACCTGCAGGCCCGCCGGCACCGACACCGCCATGGAGGCGGAGGAGAAGAAGCTGGTCGACAGGGTCGGCATGCCGGTGGTGAACATATGGTGCGCCCACACCCCGAAGCTGATGAAGGCGGTGGCCAGCATGGCCAGGACGACGGCGTTGTGGCCGACGAGCGGCGTCCGGGCGATGGCCGGGATCATGGTCGACATGGCCCCGGCGGCGGGCAGGAAGATGATGTAGACCTCGGGGTGGCCGAAGAACCAGAACAGGTGCTGCCAAAGCAGCGGATCGCCGCCCTTGAGCGGATCGAAGAAGGGCCAGCCGAACACCCGTTCCAGCTCCATCAGCGTGGTGGCCAGGATCACCGCCGGGAAGGCGATGATGATCATGCCGGCGAAGATCAGCATGGCCCAGGCGAAGACGGGCAGCTTGTCCAGCGTCATGCCGGGCGCCCGGTTGCGCAGCACGCCGACGATGATCTCGATGGCGCCGGCGATGGCGGAAATCTCGATGAAACCGATGCCCAGCAGCCAGAAGTCGGCATTGATCCCGGGGGAGAAGGCGGTGGAGCTGAGCGGCGGATACATGAACCAGCCGCCGTTGGGGGCCAGGCCGAAGAACAGCGAGCAGAAGAAGGCCAGGCCGCCGATCAGATAGGCCCAGAAGGCGTAGGCCGACAGGCGGGGGAAGGGCAGGTCGCGCGCGCCCAGCATCTGCGGCAGCAGCAGCACGCCCAGCGCCTCCACCGCCGGAACCGCGAACAGGAACATCATCATCGTGCCGTGCACGGTGAAGATCTGGTTGTAGGTCTCGGCCGGCAGCACGCCGGCCATGGGGACGGCCAACTGGGTGCGCATCAGCACGGCGAGGATGCCGGCCAGGACGAAGAACAGCATGGCCGCGCCGACATAGTAGACGCCGACGAAATTGTTGTTGATCGCGGTCAGCCACTGCCAGCCCGTCGGTCGGCACCAGATCTGCTCGAGCGCCTTCACCTCGCCGGCGGGGCGTTCGCCGGACGTGGGGAACGGGTCGTAGAGGGCGGGGTCGAAGCCGGTTTCGGTCTCGAAGCCGGCGTCCTGTGCGGGCGGCGACTTCACTTGAGGCTCTCGAGCCAGCCGGAGACCTCGCGCAGCTCCTCGCCCGTCATGACCGGATAGACCGGCATGCGGTTGCCCGGCTTGAGTGACTGGCTGTCCGAGATCCAGCCGGCCATGACGCCCTGGTTGTTGGGCAGGATGCCCGCGCCCAGGGTGCGCCGCGAACCGACGTGGCTGAGGTCCGGGCCGGCCTGCCCGTTGAAGGCTGTGCCCGCCACGGTGTGACAGGCGCCGCAGCCGGCGCGGGCGAAGACTTCCGACCCGGCGGTCGGCTGCAGGGCGGCGGCGGCGGGTGCGGCCTGTCGCCGGCGCCAGGTCTCGTAAGCCGCCGGCTCATGGGCGACGACGACGAACCCCATCAGGGCGTGCGGGCCGCCGCAATATTCGGCGCACTGGCCGCCATAGGCGCCGGGGGCGTCGGCCTGGATGCGCAGCAGGTTGCGACGGCCGGGGATCATGTCGACCTTGCCGGACAGGCGCGGGACCCAGAAGCTGTGGATCACGTCGGCGGAGTCCAGCTCGATCACCACCGGCCGGCCCGTGGGGATGTGCAGCTCATTGGCGTCCTGGAAGGCCTCGCGGCCCTGGCCGTCCAGGTAGGCGACGCGCCACCACCACATCTCGCCGGTGACGCGCACCCGCATCTCCCCCGGGGCCGGGTCCTGCTTGAGGTGGCTGGTCAGGCCGAGGCCGTAGATCAGAAGGGCGGTCAGCACCACGACGGGGAAGGCGAAGCCGCCGATCCAGACGAGTTTCTGCCCCCCGAGGCGGGCGCGCCAGGCGCGGGGGCCGAACAGGGCGACGGCGAGGGCGACGACCACGACCAGCAGCACGCCGCCGCCCATGGCGAACAACACCCACGACAGGGTGTTCAGCGGCTCGGCGAACGGGCCCGCCGGATCGAGAGCAGGGGGCGGCCAGGCCGCGGTTCCATCGGCGGCGGGGCTAGTCATGCAGGGTGTAGAGGTAGGCGGCCAGGTCTCGGGCCTCGGCGTCGGTCAGGGGCATGGCGGGCATGGCGGTCGAGGGCGCCATGGACGGCGCATCCTTCAGGAAGGCGATCAGGACATCCGGGCGATTGGGAAACTGGCCGGCGATCATCGGACTGTCGGCGAAGCCCTGCAGCGAGGGGCCGGCCAGTCCCTTCGGCCAGTCGATCCCCGGGGTGACGTGGCAGGCGGCGCAACCGACCCGCTCCATCACTTCCAGCCCGCGGCCGGCGTCGGCGCCCATGATCGCACGGGGCGGTTCGCTCTTGTCCGCGCAGGCGCAGAGCAGGGCGGTGAGGGCGAGCACGCCCCACCTCACGCCGGTCCCTGCAGTCTGCCCAAAGAAGTCATCGCGCCCCCTGTCCTCGCAGCAGCTAACCCGCCCCCATGGTCAAGGTTCCGTGCAAGGCGGAACCGTGCGGTCGGGTCGGTGTTCGGATCGGGTGCGCCTCCTGCCCCTGATCCTGTTGCTGCCGCTCGCGGCTTGCGCGCCTCCGCGCAATGAGACGGGCGCGGCCTTCACCGAGACCGGCCAGATCATCGCCATGGGCGGCGGCGAGGGCGGCCCGGGCAACGCCTGCTTCAGCTGCCACGGATTGGACGGCGCCGGAGACGGCGTCAGCGTGCCGCGACTGGCCGGACTGGACGCCGGCTACCTGCACAAGCAGATGGCCGACTATGCCGGGGATGTGCGCCAGGACCCGGTGATGAAACAGGTCGCCCGCTGGCTGGATGACGGCGACCGTCGCGCGGTGGCGCAGTTCTACGCCGACATGCCCGCGCCCGCGCCGCGTGGTCCTGCCGGACCGGCGCCGGCGATCTATCTGCGGGGCGATGTCGCGCGTGGCGTGCCGTCCTGCGCCGCCTGCCACGGAACGGACGGGCAAGGGGTCGGCTCCGGCAATCCGGCGATCTCGGCCCAGCCCGCCGCCTATACGGTCGATCAGTTGCACCGCTGGCAGGAGCGGAAGCGCCGCAATGACCCGCGCGGCGTGATGACCGACGCGGTGAAGGCCCTCACCGACGCCGAGATAGCCCAAATCGCCGCCTGGCTAGAGCGCGCACCCGCTGCTCCACCGCCCGATAGCGACGCTGCCAGCGCGTCCGTCGCCGCCTCGGCTGCGGCACGACCGGAAGCATCCCATGGAGTACGTCGTCCCGATCGATGATCTGGTGCTTCAGCGCTGCGCCGATGTGCAGCGGGATGAGCAGCATCAGGGTGATCACCAGCCCCCAGTGCATCCATTCCGTCACCGCCTCGATCCGCCAGCGGGTGACGTTGGTCAGATCCTGGAACGGCAGCAGCGGCCATGATGTCAGGCCCAGCAGGGTCAGGTCCTGCTCGCGTTCGGTCGCGGACACCATGGCCCAGCCGGTCAGCGGCAGGCCGAAGAGGCAGGTGTAGAAGATGTAGTGGGTGACGGTGGCGGTGTTGCTCTCCCAGCCCGGCTTGTCGGCGTCGTTGATGGGGCCGGGGGCCAGCAACCGCCAGGCCCCGCGCCCCAGGGCCAGCACCAGCATCAGCACCCCGATGGCGTAGTGCAGACTGTGCGCCGCGACCTTGTCGCCGCCGACCGGAAGCTGGCCCATCCACCAGCCCCAGAACAGCTGGAAGCTGACCAGGGCGGCCATGGTCCAGTGGAAGACGATGGCGACCGGCGAGTAACGCCCTTCGTCATGGTGCCCGGCAGCCCACTCCAGGACAGTCCCGATCAGCCGCTCGATCACGCGGAAGGATCCACGCGGACGACGGGCCGGTCCGGGCCGATCCAGCGGCCGAGGATGATCAGGGCCGCCGCCAGATAGAGGGCCGCCGCCGGAGCCCACATGATCAGCCCCGCCGTCTGCTGGTCCTCCAGCGGTGTCAGGCCCCAGGCCAGGGTCGTCAGCAGGTGCGGCGCGTAAAGGGCGTCATCGGCGAAGGTCAGCAGGGCGCCCAGCAGCCCCATGGCCGACCGCCGAGGGGGCGGAGGCGCGCCGCACCCCCATCCAGAACCAGACGGAAGAGCCCAGCAGGCTGGCCTGCATCCACCAGTAGATGAAGTCGCCGGACAGGGCGGCGCTATAGGCGGCGGGGGCATGCCAGGCCCACAGGATCACGGCCTGCGCCGCCGTCGCCAGCGTCAGCGAGCCGACCCTGCCGGACGGGAGGGTCCACGCCAGCAGCGGCGCGGCGACCGCGACCAGCAGGACGTGATGCACGGTCCGCGCCGAGAACAGGGCGGAGCTGGCGGCGCACAGCGGCGATACGAAGATGACGATCAGCACCGCCAGGGCGGCCAGACCCAGCCCTCGCGCCCGTCCGCGGCAGCGCCAGACCACCAGTCCGGCCATGGCCGTCAGGGCGACCAGCAGGGCGGGGTCGAGGTTCCAGCGCCAGTCGCCCGGCGCCGGGCCCGGGCCGCAATAGGGCAGCCAGGTCAGGGCGTCGGGCGTCATGCGACAAACTCGTTCAGCAGGCGGATGATGGCGGCGTCCCCTCGGCAGCGTCACCGTAAAGAAGGAGCGGACCTGCCTCGGGTTCCCCGCCCCGTGTCCGATTGTGGCAACGAAACGGCGTCCGGAGGGTTGGCCTTGCAACAGGCTGAACAGGAACGCCCCCCGCATGCCCTTGAACGGACTGGCCGCACGGCCGCTACAGACGACCCGATCCATCCTGCTCGGATTTCCGGCGGCCCTGTTTCTGGGCGGACTGGTCAGCGACATCGCCTATCTGCGGACCGAGGTGATCCAGTGGACGAATTTCTCATCCTGGCTGATCGCCGGGGCGGAGGTCTTCACCGGCGTGCTGCTGACCTGGTCGCTGATCAGCCTGATCGTCCAGTGGCGGACGTCGGAACGGATCACGGCGCTGCTGCTGTCCGGCCTGCTGGCCGTCACCTTCATTCTCGGCTTCCTCAACTCGCTGCAGCACAGCCGTGACGGCTGGAGTTCTGTCGGGACGCCGGGGCTGGTGATGTCCATCCTCTGCACTGTCCTCGCCCTGATCGCCGCCTGGATCGGCACCGCTCAAGCCATTCGGGAGGGAGGCCGATGATGCGCCGTCTGCTCGCCACCACCGCCCTGACCCTCGCCGTCGCCGTGACCGCCTGTGGTCGCCCGGCCGAGAACCTCAAACAGACGGGACCCAATCCGCAGCTGCCCGAGAGCAACGAGACCCTGATCCCGCCGATGAAGATCGCGTCGCCGACCGGTTGGGACGGCGAACTGCCGACCGTGCCGGCGGGCTTCACCATCACGCCGCTGGCGACCGACCTGAAGATCCCGCGTCAGATGCTGGTCCTGCCCAACGGCGATATCCTCGTCGCCGAGGGTTCTGGCGGCAAGGCGCCCAAGCTGCGACCCAAGGACGTGATCGCCGGCGTCATCAAGGCGGGAGGCAAGTCGTCGGTGAAGGGCGGCAACCGGATCACCCTGCTGCGCGACGCCAATGGCGATGGCGTGCCCGAGGTTCGCACCGTCTTCATCGAGAACCTCGACGCGCCCTACGGCCTGGCCTTCGTGGACGGCAACATCTACGTCGCCAACCAGGACGCCCTGCTGCGCTTCCCCTATCAGGACGGCCAGACGCAGATCACGACGCCGGGCGAGGTGCTTACCCGTCTGCCGGCCGAGGTGAACCACCACTGGACCAAATCCCTGACCGCCAACGCCGACGGGACCAAGCTCTATGTCGGCATCGGCTCCAACAGCAATGTCGGCGAGCGCGGCATGTCGGTCGAGGAGGAGCGGGCGGTGATCTGGGAGATCGACCGCCTGACCGGCGCGCGCCGCACCATCGCCACCGGCATCCGCAACCCGACAGCCCTCGCCATCGAGCCGACCTCGAGCCAGTTGTGGGCCGTGGTCAACGAGCGGGACGAACTGGGGCCGGAACTGGTGCCCGACTATCTGACCTCGGTGCGCGACGGCGCCTTCTACGGCTGGCCCTACAGCTACTGGGGCAAGACCGTCGATCCGCGCGTCCGTCCGGCGCGGCCCGATCTGGTCGAGACGGCCATCGCGCCCGACTATGCGTTGGGCTCCCACGTCGCGGCCCTGGGCCTCAGCTTCGCCACCGACGGCGGCTTCGGCGGCGGCTTCACCCAGGGCGCCTTCATCGGAGAGCACGGCAGCTGGAACCGCCAGGACCTGTCCGGCTACAAGGTCAGCTGGGTCGCCTTCAGCAACGGGCGTCCGGTCGGCCAGCCGGTCGATTTCGTCACCGGCTTCCTCGCCGACGGCAAGGCGCGGGGACGACCGGTGGGGGTCACCTTCGATCCGCAGCGCCGCATCCTGCTGATCGCCGATGACCTGTCGAACACGGTCTGGCGGGTGGCGCCCGCGCGGTGATGGCGACGACGGTCGTCAGGGCGGGGAGCCGGGGCTACCTCAACGACCTGGGCCGGGCCTTCGGCGGGGCCCTGCTGTTCAGCATCCCGTTGCTGATGACCATGGAGATGTGGCTGCAGGGCGTCGCCA
>JAVHYH010000295.1 GCA_031119155.1 Brevundimonas sp. | reverse complement strand
AGGCCGTGCAGCCGCGCCCGGCGCCGCAGCCGGTCGAGACCCCGGCCCCGACCGCCCCGCCGCCCGCTGCGACCACGCCGCCTCCGGCCAAGGCCGAGCCCGCCCCGGCGCCCGCCGCCGGCGGAACCTCGGGCGTGCAGATCGGCGCCTTCTCGACCCCGGCCATCGCCGAGAGCCAGTACAACCAGATCGTCGGCCGCTATCCCTCGCTGACCCGCGGCGCCAGCCGCCGGGTGCAGGAAGTGACCTCGTCCTCGGGCTCGACCCTGTATCGCACCACCGTCACCGGCCTGAGCCGCGAACAGGCGACCAGCCTGTGCACCGCCATCAAGTCCGGCGGCGGCGACTGCATCGTGCGCTGAGGGCTGGCGCTGTCGGTTCCCGTTTCTCTCCATTCCGCTCATCCCGGCGAAAGCCGGGACCCAGTGCTTTGGGTGATGGGCGGGGGGCGTTCCAATCCTGACGGTTGTCCTGAAACGCTTGCGTCTCGCTGGACAGGACTGGGTCCCGGCTTTCGCCGGGATGAGCGGAGGGTTGGGGCATGACTTCCGCCGCCATTTACGGATGCCACGGTCACCGGCTGACGGCGGAGGAGAAGGCCTTCTTCTCCGACGTCCGACCGTGGGGCTTCATCCTGTTCCGCCGCAATGTGGACAGCCCGGATCATCTGCGCGCCCTGACCGCTGAACTGCGCGACAGCATCGACAACCCGGACGCCCCCATCCTGATCGATCAGGAGGGCGGCCGGGTGCAGCGGATGGGGCCGCCGCACTGGCCGAAATACCCGCCGGGCGACGCCTTCCTGAAAGCCACCAACGACCCGCTGGCGGCGCGCGAGCTGGCCCGGTTGGGCGGGCGCCTGATGGCGCATGAGCTGAAGGATGTCGGGATCAACGTCGACTGCGTGCCGGTGCTGGACGTGCCGGTGCCCGGCGCCCACGACATCATCGGCGACCGCGCCTATGCCCGCGATCCGGCGACGGTGGCGCAGCTGGGACGGGCGGCGGCCGAGGGACTGCTGGCCGGCGGCGTCCTGCCGGTGATCAAACACATGCCCGGCCACGGCCGCGCCTTCGCCGACACCCACAAGGAACTGCCGACCGTCCACGCCGATCTGGAGACGCTGGACGGCTGGGACTTCGCGCCGTTCAAGGCCCTGTCGGACATGCCCATCGGCATGACGGCCCACATCGTCTTCACCGCCATCGACCGCAAGCATCCGGCGACCCAGTCGCGCAAGGCCATCCGGATGATCCGCGAGCGGCTGGGCTTCAACGGCCTGCTGCTGTCCGACGACCTGTGCATGAACGCCCTGTCCGGCACCCTGACCGAGCGGGCGGAAAAGTCGCTGAAGGCCGGCTGCGATCTGGTGATCCACTGGACCGGGAACCTGGACGAGATGCGTCAGGTCGCCGAGGGAACCGGCAAGCTGAAGGGCGGCGCCAAGCGTCGCGCCGAGGCCGCCCTGGCCCGGATCGTCCATACGCCCGAGCCGCTGGACTACCGCGAGGCCCGCGACCGGTTCGACACCGCCCTGGCCGGACGCATGGATGCGGCCAGGGGGCCGGATGTGGCGGAGGCGTAAACCGTGACGGACGCCTTCCAGCCCAACCTCGACTTCGCGGCGGCCGAGCAGGTCGATACCCGCGACGCCTTCGTGGTCGATCTGGAAGGCTATGAAGGCCCGCTGCACGTCCTGCTGGCGCTGGCCCGGACGCAGAAGGTGGACCTGCTGAAGCTGTCCATCACCCGGCTGGCGGAACAGTATCTGTCGTTCGTGCACGAGGCGCGCCGCCGGAACTTCTCGCTGGCGGCCGACTATCTCGTGATGGCGTCCTGGCTGGCCTATCTGAAGTCGCGCCTGCTGCTGCCCCGCAATGAAAAGGGCAAGGCGGACGAGGTGCCGGCCGAGGAGATGGCGGCCGCGCTCGCCTTCCGCCTGCAGAAGCTGGAGGCCATGCGCCGGGCGGTCGAGGCGATCCAGTCGCGGCCGCAGCTGAAGCGCGACGTCTTCACCCGCGGCGATCCCGAGGCGACGGTGATCATCCCCTCCGACCGCATCGACGCCAGCCTGTACGAGCTGATGGCCGCCTATGTGACCCAGCGGCGGCGCGAGGAGCTGCGGCGCTACAATCCCGGCCAGCGGGTGGAGGCCTTCCAGCTGGAGGCTGCGCGCGACTGGCTGCGCGAGATCCTGCCGCGCATGGAGGAGTGGACCCCGCTCCACCGGGTCGCGCCCGAGAAATACGAGGACGAGGAAGGGCCGACGCAGGCCAGCTATACGGCGTCCACCCTTTCGGCCAGTCTGGAGCTGGTGAAGGAGGGGGCCATGGATGTGAAACAGGCCGAGGCCTTCGCCGAGATCTTCCTCAAGCGCCGGGGCAGGGGGCTGCCGCTGGAGCTGACCCCGAACTGAGCCGATGAGCATTCAATTCGCCCCTGACGATCTGGAGATCGAGCGACGCGTCGAGGCGCTGCTGTTCGCCGCCGCCGGTCCGCTGTCGGCGGCCGAGATCGCGCGCCGCCTGCCCGAGGGCGCGGATGTGGGCGGGGCCATCTCGGCCCTGCGCGAACGCTACCAGAACCGGGGCGTCGAGCTGGAGTGCGTGGCCGACCGCTGGCGCTTCCGCACCGCCGCCGACCTCAGCTTCATGATGACCGAGGAGCGGGAGGAGCCGCGACGCCTGTCCAAGGCCGCGCTCGAGACCCTGGCCATCATCGCCTACCACCAGCCCTGCACCCGCGCCGAGATCGAGAGCGTGCGCGGCGTCTCCCTGTCCAAGGGGACGCTGGACCTGCTGCTGGAGATGGGCTTCGTGAAGCTGAAGGGCCGCCGCCGCACGCCGGGCCGCCCGGTGACCTATGCGACCGCCGATCGGTTCCTGGAGCATTTCAGTCTGGCCAGCCTCTACGACCTGCCCGGCGTCGCCGAGATGAAGGCCGCGGGCCTGCTGGACC
>JAVHYH010000057.1 GCA_031119155.1 Brevundimonas sp. | reverse complement strand
GTCGACAGGGTCAGGACGAAGCCGCGCTCGCCGTCGGCGTCCACGGTCTCGCCGGTCAGGCGGCCGGGCATCTGGCGGATCAGCTTCTCGCGGGTGGCGAACAGGCCGACGTAGGGGCCGCCGAAGTTCAGGGCGTTGCCGATCGACTGGCCTTCGGCCGCGACGATGTCCGCGCCCATTTCGCCGGGCGACTTCAGCAGGCCCATCGACACGGCCTCGGTGACCACGACGATCAGCAGGGCGCCGGCGGCGTGGGCGGCCTCGGCGATCTTGGTGACGTCGGTCGCGGTGCCGAACACGTTCGGGGTCTGGACGACGACGCAGGCGGTGTCCGGGCCGATGGCGTCGATGACGGCGGCTTCCGCGTCCACGGCGGCGGGCAGGGCCTGGGTCTCGACGCCGACGGCGTGAACCACGGTCTCGGTGGCGCGGACATAGTGCGGATGCACGCCGCCCGAGATGATCGCCTTGTTCCGGCGGGTGACGCGGGTCGCCATCAGCACGCCCTCGGCCATGGCGGTCGAGCCGTCATAGAGCGAGGCGTTGGCCACCGGCATACCGGTCAGGTTCGCGACCTGGGTCTGGAACTCGTACAGGTACTGCAGTGTGCCTTGCGCGATTTCCGGCTGGTAGGGGGTGTAGCTGGTCAGGAACTCCGACCGCTGGATGATGTGATCCACGGTGGCCGGGACGTGGTGCTTGTAGGCGCCGGCGCCGCAGAAGAAGGGCACCGAGCCCGCCGAGGCGTTCTTGTTCGCCATGGCGCCGAGCGCCCGCTCGACCTCGAGTTCGCCCGCGACGCGGGGCAGATCGACGAAGCCTTCGCGGCGCGCCGCCTGCGGCACATCCACGAACAGGTCATCGACGGATTTGGCGCCGATGGCGGCGAGCATGGCCGCGCGATCGTCGGGCGTCAGGGGAAGGTAGCGCATGGTTCTTGTCACCTTGTCATCCCGGCCGGAGCGAAGCGGAGAGCCGGGACGGAGCGGGAGCAGTGAAGTTCGTCCCGGGCAGTCCGAAGGGCTGAACCGGGACACGGGGAGGGGCATTCGGCGCTTGTCCCGGATGAGCTGCGCTCTCCGGGACGGGAAGTCTTTACGGCAGTCCGGTCCCGGATCAGCGCGTCGCGCTGTCCGGGATGACAAGGACCGCGGCGGTCTTACTGCGTCGTCAGGTACTGGTCGTAAGCGGCCTGATCCATCAGGGCGTCCAGTTGCGAGGCGTCCGAGATGCGGATCTTCGCGAACCAGCCTTCGCCTTCCGGATCGGCGTTGACGGTTTCCGGAGCCGAGGCGAGGGCGGCGTTGCCCTCGACCACTTCACCGGCGACCGGGGCGTAGACGTCCGAGGCGGCCTTGACCGATTCCACGACGGCGAAGCTGTCGCCGACCGAGACGGTCTTGCCGGCTTCCGGGGTCTCGACGAACACCACGTCGCCCAGGGCGTCGGCGGCATGCTTGGAGATGCCGACGGTGGCGATGTCACCGTCCAGGCTGACCCACTCGTGATCCTTGGTGAACTTCATGGTCTGATCCTCAGGCCTTGGGTTTGCGGTAATAGCGTTGCGCCACGAACGGCATGGCGATGACTTCGGCGGCGGCGGCCTTGCCGCGCACGATGACCTTCAGGTCCGTGCCCAGTTCGGCGAAGGCCGGCGGCACGTAACCCATGGCGATGTTGCGGCCCAGGGTCGGCGACGGGCCACCCGAGGTGACCTTGCCGATGACGTTGCCGTCAGCGTCGGCGATCTCGGCGCCTTCGCGGGCCGGGGCGCCTTCCTTGACGCTCAGGCCGACACGGACGCGGGTCGGGCCGTCGGCCAGTTCCTTCAGCACCCGCTCGGCGCCGTTGAAGTCCGCGCGCTCCTTGCGCGACTTGGACAGGGCGAAGGTCAGCGCGCCTTCCACCGGGCTGGTGGTCGGGTCGATGTCGTGGCCGTGCAGCGGCAGGCCGGCCTCGAGGCGCAGGCTGTCGCGGGCGCCCAGGCCGATCGGCTTCACGCGGGCGTCTTCCAGCAGCAGGTTCCAGATGCGTTCGGCCTGATCGGCCGGGACCGAGATTTCGTAGCCGTCCTCGCCGGTGTAGCCCGAGCGCGAGACGTAGCAATCGACGCCGAAGATCATCACCCGGGCGCAGTCCATGAAGCCGAAATCACCGAACAGCGGGTCATGGGCGGCCATGACCTCGGCGGCTTCCGGCCCCTGGATGGCGATCAGGGCGCGGTCCAGAACGGTCAGCTTCGCATCGCCCCGGAGGTTGGCCTGCCAGAAGGCGAAGTCCTCGTCCTTGTTGCCGGCGTTGACGACGACCAACAGGCCGTCGTGGTCCGGCTTGCCGGCCATCAGGTCGTCGATGATGCCGCCGTCGGTGTTCAGCAGCAGGGAATATTTCTGCTTGCCGGCCTTCAGGATCGCATAGTCGCCGGGCACGAAGCGCTCGAACTGGGCGATGGCGTCCTCGCCGGTGATCTTGCACTGGCCCATGTGGGAGACGTCGAACAGGCCGGCGTGTTCGCGGGTCCAGCGGTGCTCGGCCAGCACGCCTTCGTACTGGACCGGCATGTCATAGCCGCCGAAGCCGACCATGCGGGCGCCCAGCGCGCGGTGCGCGGCGTTCAGGGGCGTGGTCTTCAGGGTTTGATCGGTCATGGTCCAGACTCTCGCGGTCGCGTAATTTGGCGGAAGCTCCGCCGTCCTCGCGCCCCCGCTGTCCTGAAGCCTGAGAGATTCCGGAGGCTTTCGCCCCCTTGCTCCGTCGGCGCGCCATGAGGCGACTTTCCAGCGTCCGTATGTCCTCGCGGTCCGTTTGCCTGAGCGTTTCCGGGGCGGTTGCGCCTTCGGCTCCGGGCCTGTCTGGACAGTCCCGATCTCTCCCGCGAGAGCACCGTCCCAAGACCCCGACTCCGGTTCCAAGTCAAGCGGCAGCGTGCATCCGGCGCACAGCAAAAGCCCCCGGCGCGGGGCCGGGAGCTTCTTTTCGGGTCTTGATCCCGGATGCCGGCTTACGGCGTCTCGGTCAGGATCAGGGCGCCGCGCGCCGGGCTGTCGCCATAGGTGCCGATCCAGACGTCATAGACGCCGCTTTGCGGGCTGCTGAAAATGACCTGGGCGTCGCCGTCGCCCCAGCTGTCGTCATCGCAATACCAGCGACCGTCCGGGCCGTTGATGACCAGGGTGGTGTCCTCGCCCGAGCGGGTGCGGAAGGCCAGCGGCAAGCCGCCGGCGGTGTAGGTCAGTTCGAAATCCGGCGCATTGCTGATCTTGCCGACGCACGAACCGCCCAGACGCGAGGCGTCGAGGCTGCCGCCTGCAGTGACGCTGATCGACAGCGGGTCCGGGGTGAAGCCGGCCGACAGGGTGCGCGAGCCGAAATTGGCCGGCTGGCTGGCGTCCTGCGCAACGGCCGGCGCGGCGGTGGCGGTCAGGGCGCAGGCCAGGGCGAGGGCGGAAAGGCGTTTGATCATTGAGGTCCCCAATACAGGCGGCGAACAGGCCGCGACTCCCGGTGTGTCCGGTTGCGAACAGATGACCGCCGGTTTCTGAACTTCAAATGAATGGTTCAGCTTGGCGCGTCAGGGGGCCGTGAACGACAGCACGATCAACGTCAGGCCAAATACGAAGAACAAGGGTGTGGTGACCCGGATGACCCGGATGCAGAGGCTGATGAAGGCGCTGTCGTAGTCGCGATGGCGATCCGTGTAGATGTCCTGGATGAAGCGCGCTCCGAACGGATCCCACAGCGAGGACAGGAGGACGGGACCGTCGCCGCCGCGACCCGCAGCCTTGAGCCGTGACGCTTCAATAGCGACGCCGGCGAAGGCGATCACGTTCGCTGCACCCGCGCCGAAGAAACCCCAGACGACGAGCGACAGGAGGTGGGTCATGCCGCCCGCGCCGCCCAGGCCTTCACCTCGGCGATCCGTTCAGCCTTGTCCGCCTCGCCGAGGAAGCTGCCCTCGAAGCTGTTGATCGCCATCTGCGTCACCTGCTCGCGGGTCAGGCCGACGGCGGCGGCGAGCTGGCGATAGTTCTCGTTCACATAGCCGCCGAAGTAGGCCGGATCGTCCGAGTTCAGGGTGACGTGCAGGCCACGGCGCATCATCTCGGGGACCGGGTGGTCCTTCAGGTCCTTGACCACGCAGAGCTTGAGGTTCGACAGCGGGCAGACCGTCAGGGTCATCTGCTCAGCCGCCAGGCGTTCGATCAGGCTCTCGTCTTCCATCGAGCGGTTGCCGTGGTCCATCCGGTCGATGTGCAGCAGGTCCAGCGCCTCGTGCACATAGGCGGGCGGGCCTTCCTCGCCGGCGTGGGCGCATAGCTTCAGGCCCAGCTCACGGGCGGCGGCGAAGACGCGCTGGAATTTGGACGGCGGGTGGCCGACCTCGGACGAGTCCAGCCCGACCCCGATGAAGTGGTGGAGGTAGGGCCTGGCCATCTCCAGCGTGGCGAAGGCCTCTTCCTCGGTCAGGTGGCGAAGGAAGGACAGGATCAGGCCCGAGCTGACGCCCAGCTCCGCCTTCGCCCGGTCCATGCCGGCGATCAGCCCTTCGACCACCACGCCGAAGGGAACGCCCCGGTCGGTGTGGGTCTGCGGGTCGAAGAAGATTTCGGCGTGGCGGACGTTGTCGGCGGCGGCGCGCTGGAAATAGGCGAAGGCCAGATCCTCGAAATCCTGCCGGGTCAGCAGGACGTTGGCCCCGGCGTAGTAGATGTCGAGGAAGTCCTGCAGGTTCGAAAAGTCATAGGCCGCGCGCACGGCCTCGACGCTGTCGAACGGGATGGAGACGCCGTTGCGCTGCGCCAGGGCGAACATCAGCTCAGGCTCGAGCGAGCCCTCGATGTGCAGGTGCAGTTCGGCCTTGGGCAGGCCGGCGATGTAGGCGTCGAGCGACATGGGCGGGTCTCCGGAAAGTCCCGCCAGTCTAGCCTACATCCGCTCCGGCGTGTCGATTCCCAGCAGGGTCAGGGCGATCACCAGTTGATCCAGCGCCGCCTTCGACAGCGCCAGACGCGACGCCTTGGTCTCCGCATCCGGCGCGATCAGCACAGGACAGGCCGCGTAGAATTTCGAGAACGACTGGGCCAGCCGGTAGGCGTGTTCCGCGATCACATGCGGCATGCGCTTCTCATAGGCCTCGACCGTCGCCTGCGAGAAGGCGTCCAGCGTCAGGGCCAGATCGCGCTCGGCCGGTTCGCCGATGACGATGGCGCCGGGCGCCAGACCCTGATCGGCGGCCTTGCGCAGCAGCGAGCGGATGCGGACCGCCTGATACAGCAGATAGGGGCCGGTCTTGCCCTCGAAGCTCATGAAGCGGTCGAGGTCGAAGACGTAGCTGGTGGTTCGGGCGTTCGACAGGTCCGAGAACTTCAGCGCCGCGATGGCGACCTTGTGCGCGATGGCCTCGAACTCTTCCGGCGACAGGTCGTCGCCCAGCTTCGCCTCCGTCAGACGCTCTCGCGCCTTCTCGGTGGCCTGGTCGATCAGGTCGCGCAGCTTCAGGACGCCGCCCGCGCGGGTCTTGAAGGGCTTGCCGTCCTGGCCGTTCATGGTGCCGAAGCCGAGGTGCTCCAGCGACTTTTCGGCGGCGTAGCCGGCCAGATAGGCGGCGCGGAACACCTGTTCGAAATGCTCGGCCTGACGCTCGTCGACGACGTACAGCGCCAGATCGGGGCCGATGGCCTTCTTGCGGTCGAGGATCGTCGCCAGGTCGGTCGTGCCGTACATGGCCGAGCCTTCCGAGCTGATGACCAGCAGGGGCGGGGGCGAGGGGGCCTCGATCACCGAGCCGTCGGCCAGCTTCTTCTTGCGGGTCTCGCCGGGGCGGGCGACGTGGACCACCTGGGCGCCGTCGTCGGCGACCAGCAGGCCGGTCGCCTTCAGATGCGCGAGCATCTCGGCCATCACCGGATCGGCGTCGCTCTCGCCGTTCCACAGGTCGAAATCGACCGACAGGTCGCCGTACTCGCGCTTCAGGGCCTCGCGGCTGACGGCGACGAAATGCTGCCACAGGGCGCGATAGCCGGGACGGCCGTTCTGCAGTTCGGCCGTCGCCTTGCGGGCGCGGTCGCGGAAGGCCGGGTCTTCCTTGGCCTTGCCGGCGGCCAGCGGATACAGCCGGTCCAGATCGGCCAGCGAGACCGGGCTCTCGGCCGGGAAGGGACCGTCGCCCTCGACCATGAAGGCGTCGGCCAGGTTCTCATCGCCACAGGCGACGATCAGCAGGCCCATCTGGAAGCCCCAGTCGCCGAAGTGGGCGTCGCCGATCACCGTGTCGCCGCGGAAGCGGAACAGGCGTTTCAGGCTTTCACCGATGATGGCGCTGCGCAGGTGGCCGACGTGCATCGGCTTGGCCACGTTCGGACCGCCGTAGTCGATCACCACCTTGCGAGCGTCGGCGACGACAGCGGCGCCGGCATGGGCGGCGTCGGCGGCGACTTCGCCCGCGCGCTTCGCCAGCGCGGCGTCGGCGATCTTCAGATTGATGAAGCCGGGACCGGCGACCTCGACCGAGGCGAAGCGCGGGTCGTTCTCCAGCCGGGCGGCGACCTTGCCGGCCAGCTCACGCGGGTTGGCCTTCAGGGCCTTGGCGGCGGCCAGGGCGCCGTTGGACTGGAAGTCGGCCAGATCAGGCCGGTCCGAGACCGTCACGCGGGCGAGCGACGCGTCCACGCCTTCGGCGGCGAAGGCGGCTCCGACCGCTTCGCCCAGTTCCGTCTTGAGATCGGTCATTTTACTGGGCCGGGGGCTGGGTCGCGGGAGCGGCGGTTCCGGCGTTCACGCGGAAGCGGCTGCCCGAACGGTTGAACTCGGCCATCTGCGGCGTCACGTCGAAGCCCACGAGGATTTCGAAATTGCTGCCGCTGGTGGTCGCATTGGCGCGCGGGATCACGACGGTGTTGTCGCGCGTGACGGTGGCGGTGGTCGCGCCGTTCTCGAACGTCACCGGCAGGTCGAAATAGACCTTGTCCAGCACCGCGCTGTTCCGCTCGGTCACGGCGATCCAGTAGCGGTAGGTGCGCGAGGCGCCGTCGGCCTGCGGGCCACGGCCCAGGTTGAACAGGACGCGGGTCTCCACGACGATGGGGTCGTCGCTCTGGTAGGAGCAGTCCGACACCAGGCCTTCCACTTCGCCGGTGAAGCCGACGTTGGCGGCGCTGACCCGGTCGCCGGTCATTTCGACGTAGCGGGCGGCGTCATAGAGAATCTTCACATAGGGGCAGGGACCGGCGGCGGCGCGGCGGCGCAGCGGCGCAATCCGGGGCTGACGGCTGCTGGTGCGCTCTTCAGCCTGCTGGCCCTCCTGGGCGCCGCCCGGACGGGGCGTGCCGGACGATTGCGCGACCGCGACCGGCGCAACAGCCGACAGGGTGGCGGCGACAAGAGCCGAGGCGAGGGAAACCTTCAGGACGCGACGCATCAAATGCTCTTCCAGATCATGAGGAGGCGGCGACAGCCCGACGCCGACCGCACGCTTGCCGCTGATAGCGGCTAAACGGAGGCGCGGCAAACCCGCCGCGCGCGGAAACGACGGTGGCGGCGAACGGTCCGAGCGACTAGGTTCCGGCCATGACCGTTCACCAGCCGATCTATCCGGCCGACAAACGCCCGCTCACAGTGCGTCTGGCCACCCCCCGCGGCTTCTGCGCCGGCGTGGACCGGGCCATCCAGATCGTCGAGCGCGCCATCGAGAAATACGGCGCGCCCGTCTATGTGCGCCACGAGATCGTGCACAATCGCCACGTGGTCGAGCGGCTGCGCGAGATGGGGGCGGTCTTCGTCAAGGAACTGGACGACTGTCCCGATGACCGGCCGGTGGTCTTCTCGGCCCACGGCGTGCCCAAGTCGGTGCCGGCGACCGCGAAGGCGCGCGAGATGCTGTATCTCGACGCCACATGCCCGCTGGTGTCCAAGGTTCACGTCGAGGCCGAGCGGCATCATGCGAACGGCAAGCACATCATCCTGATCGGTCACGCGGGCCACCCCGAAGTGGTCGGCACCATGGGGCAGCTGCCTGCCGGGGCCATCAGTCTGGTCGAGACGGTCGAGGACGCGGAAGCCTTCGAACGCCCCGGCGACGCCCCGCTGGCCTACGCCACCCAGACCACCCTGTCGGTCGATGACACCGCCGAAATCCTCGCCGCCCTCAAGCGACGCTTCCCGGAGCTGCCGGACCCGCACAAGGAAGACATCTGCTACGCCACCACCAACCGTCAGGAAGCCGTGAAAAGGCTCGGCGAGGGGTGTGATCTGGTGCTGGTGGTCGGGTCGAAGAACTCGTCCAACTCGGTCCGGCTGGTCGAGGTGGCGATCAAGGCCGGGGCGAAGGACGCGCGGCTGGTCGATGACGCCAGTCACGTCGACTGGACCTGGCTGGACGGGGTATCGACCCTGGGCATCACCGCCGGCGCCTCGGCGCCCGAACGGCTGATTGAGGATCTGGTCCAGGCCGTCCGCGACCGCTTCGAGGCCCGCGTGGTCGAGGATGACGGCGCCCGCGAGACCGTCACCTTCAAACTGCCCCGCGTCCTGACGACCTGAGCCGCTTGCGCAAGCGGAGCCTTTGCCGTTCATCAGCGTTAACGCGGGATCGGGAAAGGGAAACTCCAATGCGTCTGACCGTCGCCTGCTCTGTCGTCTCCATTCTGGCCCTGACTGTGTCGGCCTGTACGCAGGAGTCCGAAGCGCCGCCCGCGCCGCTGGCCGAGGCGCCCGCGCCCGTGGCGCCGACGACCCCGCCGGTCAGCTATGCCTGCGAGAGCGGCCAGCCGGTCAATGTCATCTATCCCGACACCGCCACCGCCCAGCTGGCCTATAAGGGGCAGACCTATGTCCTGCGCACCGTGCAGGCGGCATCGGGCGCCCGCTATGTCGGCTCGGGCATCGAATGGTGGACGGCCAATCGCGACGGCGCGGAAAGCGCCACCCTCAGCCGCCTCGGGCCGAATGAAGAGGTCGGCACCGCCGTACTGGAACGCTGCAGCCGTCCGTCGTCCGGTCCGGTCGCGCCGGGCCCGGTTCCGACGCCCGAGCCCGCGCCGGGCGGCGTCCTGCCCGCCGCCGCGCCTTGCCGTGGCCCGCAGCTGAAGCTCTCGACCGAGGGCGGCGACGCCGGCGCCGGCAATCGCGTCACCAACATCGGCATCCAGAACATCGGCGCGACCCCCTGCAGCCTGACCGGCTATCCGGGCGTGGTCCTGCAGGACCGTCAGGGCCGCAACCTCACCGCCATCCGCAGCGAGCAGAGCCCCGGCAGCTATTTCACCGCCGGTCAGGCGCCCGCGCCGGTCACCCTGGCCCCGCAGGCCAAGGCCGCCTTCGAACTGGCCTGGAGCGTGGTGCCGAACGAGGCGCAGGGCCAGACGTCCTGCCCGAACGTGACCCGCATCCGGGTGACGGCGCCGGGTGACACCTCGGCGGCCTCGCTGGACATGACCTTCGCGCCCTGCGGCGGCCGTGTGCGGGTCAGTCCGATCCGTTCCCTGGTCCCGGCGGGCACGCCTGCGCCTGAACCGACGGTTTAGGGGGTTCAATCCGTCACGAAATCGGCGTAGCGGAGCGCGCATGACAGCGACCTTCTATGACCGCGTCTCCGCGGAACTCGCCGACATCGACGCCCAGGGGCTGACCAAGCCCGAACGCGTGATCGCTTCCCGTCAGGGGCCGGTCATCAAGGTGGGGGGGCGCGACGTGCTGAACTTCTGCGCCAACAACTACCTCGGCCTCGCCGGCGACGAGCGGGTGACGCAGGCGGGCATCCGCGCGCAGGAGAAGTGGGGCGCGGGCACGGCCTCGGTCCGCTTCATCTGCGGCACGCTGGAAATCCACAAGGAGCTGGAACGGGCCATCGCCGACTACCTCGGCTTCGAGGACACCATCCTGTTCGCCGCCGCCTTCGACGCCAACGGCGGCATCTTCGAGCCCCTGTTCGGCGCCGATGACGCCATCATCTCCGACAGCCTGAACCACGCCTCGATCATCGACGGCGTCCGTCTGTGCAAGGCCAAGCGCTACCGCTTCGCCACCTCGGACATGGCCGATCTGGAGGCCCAGCTGAAGCAAGCCCGGGCCGACGGCGCGAAAGAGATCATCATCGCCACCGACGGCGCGTTCTCGATGGACGGCTATATCGCCAAGCTGAAGGACATCCGGGCGCTGGCCGATCGGTACAACGCCCTGATCATGGTCGATGACTGCCACGCCACCGGCTTCCTCGGCCCGCAGGGGCGCGGTTCCTTCGCCTGGAACGATGTCGAGGTCGATTTCGTCACCGGCACCTTCGGCAAGGCGCTGGGCGGGGCCATGGGCGGCTTTATCTGCGCCAAGGCTAATGTCGTAGCCCTACTGAAGCAGCGCGCCCGGCCCTACCTCTTCTCCAACGCCCTCAGCCCGGCCGTCTGCGGCTCGTCGCTGGAGGCCATTCGCATCGCCGCCGGTGAAGAGGGCGACAAGCTGCGGGAACAGCTGTTCGCCAACGCCGCCCGCTATCGCGCCGCCATGACCGAGGCCGGTTTCACCCTGCAGCCCGGCGAGCATCCGATCATCCCGGTGATGCTGGGCGACGCCAAGCTGGCCCAGGACATGGCCGCGCGCCTGCTGGAGCTGGGCGTTTACGTCATCGGCTTCAGCTTCCCGGTGGTGCCGCGCGGCCAGGCCCGCATCCGCACCCAGATGTCGGCGGCGCACACCTTCGAACAGATTGATCAAGCGGTCGCGGCGTTCACGACGGCCGGCAAGGAATTGGGAGTTATCGCATGACTGACACCATGAAGGCTTTGGCCAAGACCCGTCCCGAGGTCGGCCTCGAGCTGATCGACGCCCCGATCCCGACGCCGGGTGACGAGGATGTGCTGATCAAGGTCAAGCGCACCGCCGTCTGCGGCACCGACATCCACATCTGGAACTGGGATGAGTGGTCGCAGAAGAACGTCCCCGTGCCGATGATCACCGGCCACGAGTTCGCCGGCGAGATCGTCGCCATCGGCAAGGATGTGGATCGCCGTCTGAAGGTCGGCCAGCGCGTTTCGGCCGAAGGGCACGTCATCGACCTGAACTCCGAGGCCGCCCGCGCCGGTCACTTCCACCTCGACCCGGACACCCGCGGCATCGGCGTGAACCGTCAGGGCGCCTTCGCCGAGTACGTCGTGGCGCCGGCCTTCAATGTGATCGAGCTGCCGGACGACGTCCCGTACGAGATCGGCTCGATCCTCGATCCGTTCGGCAACGCCGTGCACACCGCGCAACAGTTCGACCTGCCGGGCGAGGACGTGCTGGTCACCGGCGCCGGCCCCATCGGCATGATGGCCGCCGCCGTCGCGCGCCACGCCGGCGCCCGCACCGTGGTCCTGACCGACATCAACGACTTCCGTCTGGATCTGGCGCAGAAGGTCGCCCCGGGCGTCCGCACGGTGAACACCACCAAGGAAGACCTGAAGGACGTCATGCACGAGCTCGGCCTCAAGGTCGGCTTCGATGTGGCGCTGGAAATGTCGGGCTCGCCGATCGCCTTCAAACAGTGCGTCGACACCCTGATCATGGGCGGCGGCATGGCCCTGCTGGGCATCCCGTCGAAGCCGATGGAGACCGATTGGGGTCAGATCATCCTCAAGGCCCTGACCATCAAGGGCGTCTATGGCCGCGAGATGTTCACCACCTGGCGCAAGATGCTGGGCCTGCTGAAGGCCGGTCTGGATCTGCAGCCGCTGATCACCCACCAGATGTCCTACGAGAACTACCGCGAAGGCTTCGAGGCCATGCGCTCCGGCCAGTCCGGCAAGGTGGTTCTGAACTGGGACAAGACCGCCTGAGGAGGCGAGGCTGAGCGAGACGTCGTATCCGGTCCTCGCCTTCCTTGAAGGGGCGGGGACCGATGGTGGGGGGCGGCTGATCTTCGATGTGCTGGCGTTCAACAACGCCGCGCTGGAGCAGCACCACGACTATATCCAGTGGCTGTTCCCGCTGACCGAGCCGTCCGGCGCCGTGCCGGACGCGCCGGTGTTGACGGCCGAAGAGGTGGCGGCCATCGCCCGCTCCAGCATCGCCCAGATCGTGCTGGCGGGCGCCACCGACCGGATGGCGGCCTTCTATCGCGACACGGATCGCTGGCTGAGGGCCGAGGATCACAACCACCTGCGGATCACCCGCATCATCCGTTCGCTGCGCCTGCTGCGCGGCGATGCGGCGGCGGAAGGCTTCAAGGCCTGGGTGACGGCGCGGGTGGAGGCGACGGGCGCGCCGGTCAACGCCCGCAGCCGCGGCTACTGGGCCACCGCCTGACGGTTCAGCGCAGCGCGCGGATCAGGGCGGTCTCGAAGCCCTTTGCCTCCGGGCCCGGCAAGGCGCGCAGCTCGCCCGCCTCGAACATCTCGAACACGCGCGGGTGGACATAGGACGACCGGCAGACGGTCGGCGTATTGCCCAGCAACCCCGCCACCGCCTTCACGCAGACGGTGATCTTGCGCTTCGCATCGGTGGCCGAGGTCGGCGTCTCCGCCTCTCGCAGCGCCCGCGCCGCCGATACCGTCCCGGCCCAGGTCCGGAAATCCTTGGCCGAAATCTCGATCCCGGCCATGTCGCGCAGGAAGTCGTTGACATCGTCCGAGGTGATCGGGCACAGGTCGCCGTCGGCGCTGCGGTATTTGAACAGTTGTTGGCCCGGCAGTTCGCGCAGTGAGCGGACCACGGTCGCCAGCCTCCGGTCGCGCACCTTCACCTCATGCTCGACCCCGCTCTTGCCCTTGAAGGCAAAGTTCAGGGCCGCGCCGTCCACCTCCAGATGCCGCTTGTGCAGGGTGGTCAGGCCGTAGGAGCGGTTCTGCTTCGCATACTCGGCATTGCCGACCCGGATCAGGGTGATCTCCAGCAGGCGCACGGCGGTGGCCAGGACCTTGTCCCGGCTGACGCCCCGCTTCGCCAGATCGGCCTCGACCCGTTCCCTCAGCTTCGGCAGGGCGCGGGCGAAGGCGGGCAGGCGCTCGAACTTGCTCTCGGCGGCGTGGCGGCTCCAGTCGGCGTGGTAGCGGTACTGCTTGCGGCCCTTAGCGTCCCGCCCCGTCGCCTGGATGTGGCCGGTGGCGCGGGGGCAGATCCAGACGTCGGTCCAGGCGGGCGGAATGGCCAGCCCCCGGATCCGATCCAGCACCTTCTCATCCCCGATGCGCTTGCCCGACTTGTCCAGATACCGGAAGCCGGTCCCGGACGGCTGGCGGGACAGGCCGGTCATCTCGTCACTGCACCAGGTCAGGCCTTCAGGGATCTCGACGTCGGTCATGGCGATCAGCAACGAGGCGGAAGACGGCGGGTTCCTCTTGACCCGACGCGCCGGGAAGGGGAGGGCATGCGCATGAACTACCGCCACAGCTTCCATGCCGGAAATTTCGCCGATCTGGTCAAGCACGCCCTCGTGCTCTGGCTGCTCGACCGCCGCCGCGCCTCCGGCCCGGTCACGGTCATCGACACCCATGCTGGCGCCGGCGCCTATGACCTCACCGGCGACGCCGCGCGGTCGAAGGAGGCCGAGGCCGGGATCGTGCGGCTGATGGCGGCGGACGCGCGCCCGCCGCTGATCGAGGCGCTGGCCAAGGCGGTGCAGGAGTTGAACCCGCACGGCGGCGCCAACCTCTATCCGGGCTCGCCGGTGCTGGTCGCCCGTCGGCTGGGCCGCGAGGATCGCTACGTCGGCTTCGAGCTGAACCCGCCGGTGCTGGACCTGCTGATCGAGGCGCTCGAGCCCTTCCCTCAGGCCTCGGGCCGGGGCGGCGACGGCTATGATCAGGCCCGCGCCGAGGCGGCGCAGTCGCCGGGCGCCTTCGTCCTGATCGATCCGCCGTTCGAGCGGCCGGACGACTATATTCGCGCGGCCGACACCGCCGCCGCCATCGTCCGCGCCGACGCGCGGGCCATGGTCGCGGTCTGGACCCCGCTGAAGGATTTGGAGACCTTCGACGGTTTCCTGCGGCGTCTCGACGAGGCCGGGGCCAAGCGGGTGCTCGTCGCCGAGGCCCGGCTGCGTCCCCTGACCAATCCGATGAAGATGAACGGCTGCGCCATGGTCATCCTCAATCCGCCCGTCGGCGCGGAGGACGCGGCGCGTCAGGTCTGCGACTGGGTGGCGGGCAATCTCGGCGACGCGGGCGCCAGGGCCGAGGTCTGGATGGCCTGAGAGGTCAGTCTATGACCTCGCCGGCCTCGTAGAGGTTCGGCTCGAACATCGCGATGGCCATGATCGGCTCCATGGCGGCGGCGACGCCCGGAAGGCGGGCCATCGCCTTCCAGTCCTCCTGCGAGCGCCAGACCGCGTGGACGGCGGCGACCTTGCCGTTCAGGCCCCTGTGCAGGGTGGCGGAGATGAAGCCCTCCGCTCCGCGCTGGGCGGCGACCATGACCGCCAGATGCTCCATCAGCAGCGCCTGCTTCTCGGGCGCGCAGCGATAGACGTTGATCAGGACCACGGGTTCGGCGTCGGACATGAGGCGTCCTCTAGGGCAGATTTGCTTCAGCTTTGTACGCCAGACGTCAAGAAAGGGTGCGCCCTGCGGTCGCGCGACAATCTTGCCCCGCCGCGAACCGTCGCCATATCGGACCTCCGAGGAGATCCGCATGACCCGTATCGCCATCCTGAAGACCGGCGCCCCGCCGCCCGCGCTGGCCGACAGTCACGGCGACTATCCGGCCATGTTCGAAGGCCTGCTGGGCGACGCCTTCGCGACCACCACCTTCGACGTGCAGGCGGGCGAGTGGCCGGACCCGGTCGCCTTCGACGGCGCGATCATCACGGGCTCGGCGGCCGGGGTCTATGAGGACGACGTCTGGATCGGCGCCCTGCTGGACTGGATCCGCTCGGCGCGCGGACAGACGAAGCTGGTCGGCGTCTGCTTCGGCCATCAGGCCCTCGCCCAGGCGCTGGGCGGGCGGGTCGAGAAGTCGGAACGCGGCTGGGGCGTCGGCCTGCATCGCTATCAGGTCGTCAGCGAACAGGACTGGATGGCGCCCGCCGCCGCGACCGTCGCCATCCCGGTCTCGCATCAGGATCAGGTGGTGGCGATCCCGGCCGAGGCCCGCGTCCTGCTGCGCAGCGACTTTACCCCGCATGCCGGCCTGATCTGGGGCGAGGACGCCATCAGCTTCCAGGGGCACCCGGAGTTCGTCGCCGATTACGCCCAGTCACTGCTGGATATTCGCCGGGAAACGTATGGTGAAAGCCTGTACCGGCAAGCCAGCGCAAGCCTCGACCGCCGCCACGACGGCGCTGTGATTGCGCAATGGATGCTGCAGTTCGTGGCGCAGGGTAGAGGCTGATCACACCTGTTCTGCGTGGGAGGGAGCCCTGCTCGCGAAAGCGGTATGTCAGACACTGCAATATTGTCTG
>JAVHYH010000056.1 GCA_031119155.1 Brevundimonas sp. | reverse complement strand
CTCCAAGACCCTGCTGCCGAGCCAGGACGCCGACTCGATCGCCGGCGCCGTCAACATCCGCACCCGTTCGCCGTTCGACAACCGTCGTCTGGCCGTCAGCGGCTATGCCGGCGGCAGCTACAACGACTACGGCGGCGAGGACATCCGTGGCGGCGCGACCGTCTCGAACGTCTTCGGTCCGGACGGCCAGTTCGGCGGCCTCCTGTCGCTGAGCTACTCGGAAACCAACCGTCGTCCCGAGAACATCGAGAACGCCTGGGTCGTTGAAGACGGCGTCTTCGTGCTGGAGGAAACCCTCTTCAAGCAATACGAGACCCAGCGCACCCGTCAGGCCCTGACCGGCGCCCTGGAATGGCGTCCGAGCGACCAGACCCGCCTGTACGCCCGCGGTTCGTTCGCGCAGTTCGAAGACGACGAGTATCGCAACACCCTGATCCTCGCCTACGCCGACGGCGCCCTGCAGGCGGGCGCGACGGACACGACCGCGACCTATACCGGCGCCCGCATCTACCGCGGCCTGCGTCACCGCACCCAGAACAACGAGATCACCACCCTGGTCGTGGGCGGCGAGCACACCTTCGACAACGGCATCACCTGGGACGCCGATCTGTCGTGGGCCGACAGCGAGCAGACTTATCCGCACCGCGACGAGCTGGTGTACCGCTCGAGCGCGACCACGCTGAGCTACGACACCACCAATCACTACGCCCCGACGTATTTCTACGCCCCGGGCAACCCGATCTTCGGCGACACGGCGACCGGCTTCTTCGCCACGCCGGGCAATTTCTCGTTCCGTGAGAACACCTTCCGTTCGAACACGACCCAGCAGGAAGACGTCGCCTTCCGCACCAACCTGGAAGTGCCGAGCCAGTTCGGCGAGCTCGCGGTCGACTGGAAGTTCGGCCTGAAATACAGCACCCGCGACGTGACTGCGGACGAAGAGCGTCAGCGTAACCGCGACGCCTCGGCCAACCCGGGCACGCTGGCCTCGCTGTGGGGCACGGATCAGGGCCAGAACTTCGGCTACATCCTGGGCACCCAGTTCAACAACGATCTGGTCGACGCCTATCTGGCCGCCTCGCGCGCCGCCTCGCCGCGCCGCATGCCTGACTCGCTGGTCGCGGACTATACCGCGCAGGAAGACATCCTCGCCGGTTACGCCCAGGCCCGTTTCGACATCGGCGCGACGAACATCATCCTCGGCCTTCGTGTGGAGCAGACCAACTTCGACGGCTCGGCCCCGACCGTGATCGACGACGTGCTCTCGACTGCCGCCGTCAGCCGTGACGACACCGAGTTCTTCCCGAACCTGACGGTCCGCCACAGCTTCTCGGACAACCTGATCGGTCGTTTCGCCCTGACCCGCTCGATCTCGCGCCCCGAGTTCAGCCAGATCGTTCCGCGTCGCATCGAGGAAACGGACGGCACCGACATCTCCTACGAGATCGGCAACCCGGACCTGCAGCCGACCCTGTCGAACAACATCGACTTCGGTCTGGAGTACTATTTCTCGTCGCTGGGCGTCCTGTCGGCCAACGCCTTCTACAAGGACCTGACGGACTACCGGTACATCCTGAAGTACGAGGACACCGTCACCATCGGCGGCACCGTCTTTGACGCCGCCTTCGAGACCCCGATCAATGCGCCGGAAGGCCATCTGATGGGTCTGGAGCTGAACTGGCAGCAGAAGTTCGGCTTCCTGCCGGGCTGGATGTCGGGCTTCGGCGTGTTCGCCAACTACACCTGGACGGATGCCGAGATCAAAACGGCCCAGGCCTACGGCGGACGCGACACCTTCGCCCTGCCGGGTCAGTCGGAAAACAACTACAACGTCGCGGTCTTCTACGAACTGGGCGGCTTCTCGGCCCGTCTCTCGTACACCGATCGCAGCGAGTACCTTGAGGAAATCAACGCCGACAACTCGGGTCTCGACCTGTGGGTTGAAGGCCGTGACCAGCTCGACTTCACCACCAGCTACGACTTCGGCAACGGCATCGAGCTGTTCGGCGAAGCCAAGAACCTGACGGACTCGGCCGGCGTCAAATACTACGGCTCGCGCGAGCGGACCTACGAGTACGAGAAGTTCGGCTACAACGTCTTCGTCGGCCTTCGCTTCAAGCTCTAGGCTTGAAGGGGCGCTAACGCTCGCGACGCGGTCGCTCGCTGCCTGAGCGCCGCTGCGCGAATCTCGCTCAAGTCGCGAGGTTCTGCGAGCCGGGCATGGCGAAACAGGGAGAGGGGCCGGGCGGAAACGTCCGGCCCCTTTTTCGTGCGCGACGCCAGAAAGGTTAACGGTCAAGCTGGACCGTGGGCGCAGGCTTGATTAGGTCGCCTTGGGGGCGAAAGGCGGCCGTCGCGGTTCGCCATTTGCAAGGCGTCATCCGAACCGGCGCAGAGGCGCCAGAACGGGACAGTCAGGTCGAATGTTTCTCGAAGGCCAGATCAACTGGATGTGGGTGCTGGGCGTCCTTGCGGCGATCGGCTGGGTGATCGGACTGGTCGCCCTTTGGTTCGCGATCCGGAACCGGGGCCAGCACGTCGACGCCTCGGGCCAGCTGGATCTGGTCCAGCGCGTGGCCGAGGATTCCCAGAAGCGGCTGTTCGAGACGCTGAACGCCATCCCCGTCGCCCTGGTCGAGACCGACAAACAGGGCAAGTTCGTCTTCGCCAACCGCGCCGCCCACCAGCTTCTGGGACGCCGTGACGCCGAGCTGATCGGCCTGCGTTTCCACTCGGCGACCTGGGGCATCACCTTCCCGGACGGTCGGCCGGTGCCGCCGGACCTGCTGCCCAGCGCCCGCTCCCTGCGCGGCCAGACGGTCAAGGGCTTCCACCACCTGATGTCCAATCCGGCGACCCGCAAGAAGATGCTGGTCTCGGTCACCTCCATGCCGATCGAGAACGAACTGGGCCAGATCACCGGCTCGACGGCGGCCATCGTCGAGACCGACGGCCTGCAGACGCCGGAGGCCATCGCGCCCGAGACCGTCATCCTCGAGAACGACCTGACCCGCCGCGTGTTCGACGCCGCCTCCAGCGCCCTGGTGGTCGTGGCCGCCAACGGCGTGGTGCGCGAGGCCAATCGCACCGCCCTTCTGGTCCTGGGCCGTAACAGCGCGGAGGGCGACTTCGCCGACCTGTTCCTGGCCGAGGATGAGCGGGTCGAGGGGCGTCAGGCCCTGCGCATCGCCCTGTCCGCTCCCGCGGGCGAGGCCGAAGCCTTCACGTCCCGGAATGGGGCGCCCGAAGGCATCCGCTGGACCATGCTGCCCCTGACCGACGCCGCGGGCCAGATCGATGCCCTGCTGCTGGCTGGCGAACGCGCCGAGCCGGTGGTGGAGGAGGTCGTCGTCGCCGAGCCGGTGATCGAGGCGCCCGTCGAGACGATCGCCTTCGCGCCGATCCCCGAGCCGGTGGATGAGGCGGCAGCCGAGGTCGAGCTCGCCGTCCCCGCGATATCGGAGGAAGAGGTCTCGGCCCTCCGCGAGGAGGCCGAGACGGCTCGCCGTCAGGCCGAGGATGCTCTGGCCGCCGCCGCCGCCGCGCGCGAAGACGCCGACACCGCCCGCGCCGTCGCCCGCCAGGCGATGGAGGATGCCGAGCAGGAGCTGCAGGGCGGGCGTCGGATGGAAAGCGTCGGTCGCCTGACTGGCGGACTGGCCCATGACTTCAACGCCCTGCTGGGGGTGATGACCGGCGCGCTCGACATGATGCTGCGTCAGGCCGACGATCCCGCCCGTGTCCGCCGCCTCGGCCAGGCCGCCCTGGCCGCGGGCCAGCGGGGCGAACTGCTGACCCGTCGCCTGACCGCCTTCTCGCAAGGCGACGACGCGCCGGTCTTCCAGACGCTGGACGCCGCCGTCCTGCTGCGCGGCATGGAAAGTCGTCTGCGCGCCCTCGCCGGTCCGGGCGTGGACCTGATGATCGAGGGGCCGTCGGGCGAGGCGCCGGTGCGGCTCGACCCCGTCGCCTTCGAAGGCGCCGTGCGCGCCCTGACCCAGAACGCCGTCGACGCCGTGGCGTCGCAGGGCTCCGTCGCCGTGCGGCTGGAAACGCTGCTGGAAGGCGGGCTGAGGCTCAGCGTGCGGGACACCGGCCCCGGCATGGACCGCGATCTGGCGGCCCGCGCGGTCGAACCCTTCTTCACCACGCGCGAGGGCGCGGCCGGCCTCGGCCTGTCGCAGGCCTATGCCTTTGCCCGCCAGTCGGGTGGGGTGCTGTCGATCGATGATGTGCCGGACGGCGGCGCCGAGGTGTCGATCACCCTGCCGCAATCGCCGGTGGAGGCGGAACGCCAGAGCGCCTGATCTCCGGGCGCCTGATCTTCGGGGGCATGACGCTCCGCTATCGACGTTCGTCCGGACCCGTGTAGGGTGGTTAACGCCGCCTCCGGAGACCGGTCATGAAGCTGCTTCGTCCTCTCGTCGCCCTCGTTATCCTGGCCTATGTCGGCTGGCTGGCCTGGCCGCTGCTGTCCCCCCTGCTGAATGGCGGCGGGCCGGATGTCGGCGTCCTGCGGGCCGAGGCCGAGGTCGCGACCGGCGGCGACCTGTTCGGCGTCATCCCGGCCTGGGCGCTATGGGCCGGTGCGGTCGTGCTCTATCTGCTGGCGGCCCTGCTGCTCGGCGCGGGCAATACCAAGGCCTCCATCGCCTACTTCCTGGGCTTCATCGCCGATGCGGCCCTGCGTCTGGCCATGGACCGGAACGGCGGTAGTGAGGTCGCGGCCCGCTCGACCGGCCCGACCACGATGTCCGCCGACGTCAGCGGCCTGCCGGTCGATCCCCTTTGGCTCATTCTCGGCGGGTTACTGCTGCTCGGCGTGCTGGTGGTGGTCGCCGCGCGTCGCCAGCGGCGTCAGCGAATTCCCGGCCAGTTCGCCTACTGATCCCTTCGGATCGTCACCATATGCCTGTGGACGGTTGACCCCGGCGGTCTTGCCGTTAGGTTCCGCGCGCCTCCCCCCGCGCCCAGACAGAGCATACAGAGAGATCCCATGGCCGACGCCGCTACCCCCAACACCGCGTATGACGTCGTCATCATCGGCGGTGGACCGGGCGGCTATAACGCCGCGATCCGCGCGGGCCAGCTGGGTCTGAAGGTCGCCTGCGTCGAGATGCGCGACACCCTGGGCGGCACCTGCCTGAACGTGGGCTGCATGCCCTCGAAGGCCCTTCTGCACGCCTCGGAGCTGTTCGAGGTCGCCGGCAAGGAGTTCTCGACCCTCGGTATTGAG
Source organism: Brevundimonas sp. (assembly GCA_031119155.1). Lineage (GTDB taxonomy): Bacteria > Pseudomonadota > Alphaproteobacteria > Caulobacterales > Caulobacteraceae > Brevundimonas. The sequence goes on along the minus strand of JAVHYH010000056.1, from coordinate 10,366 downwards.
GTCGGCACGCCCAAGGTCAACCTGCCGCAGATGATGAAGCAGAAGGCCGACAGCGTCGGCCAGCTGACCAAGGGCATCGAGTTCCTGTTCAAGAAAAACAAGGCCGACTGGATCAAGGGCAAGGGCAAGATCGCCGGCCCCGGCAAGGTCGAAGTCACCGCCGCCGACGGCTCGGTGACGACCCTGATCGCCAAGGACATCGTGATCGCCACCGGCTCCGAGCCCACCCCGCTGCCGGGCGTGGAGTTCGTCGAGGGCAAGGTGATCGACTCGACCGGCGCCCTGTCGCTGCCGGCCGTGCCGAAGCATCTGATCGTGGTCGGCGCCGGCGTCATCGGCCTTGAGCTCGGCTCGGTCTGGCGTCGTCTCGGCGCGCAGGTGACCGTGGTCGAATTCCTCGACAAGGTCGGCGCCGGTATGGACGCCGAGGTCGCCACCGCCTTCCAGCGTGGCCTGACCAAGCAGGGCATGACCTTCAAGATGGGCACCAAGGTCACTGCCGCGAAGACCGGCAAGGACGGCGTCGAGCTGACGCTGGAGCCGGCCGCCGGCGGCGCCGCCGAGACGCTGAAGGGCGACGTGGTCCTGGTCGCCATCGGCCGCCGTCCCTACACCGCCGGTCTGGGTCTGGAGTCGGTCGGCATCGAGACCGACAAGCGCGGCTTCCTGATCAATGACCACCTGAAGACCGGCAAGGCCGGCGTCTGGGTCATCGGCGATGTGACCACCGGCCCGATGCTGGCGCACAAGGCGGAAGAAGAAGCCGTCGCCGTGATCGAATACATCGCCGGCAAGGCGGGCCACGTCGATTACGATCTGGTCCCCAGCGTCATCTACACCGGTCCGGAAGTGGCCTGGGTCGGCAAGACCGAGGAGCAGCTCAAGGCCGCCGGCGTCGAGTTCAAGAAGGGCAAATTCCCCTTCACCGCCAACAGCCGCGCCAAGATCAACCACGAGACCGAAGGCTTCGTGAAGGTGCTGGCCGACGCGAAGACCGACAAGGTTCTGGGCGTTCACATCTTCGGCCCGCAGGCCGGTGAGCTGATCGGCGAGGCCTGCATCGCCATGGCCTTCGGGGCGGCGGCGGAAGACATCGCCCGCACCTGCCACGCCCACCCGACCCGTTCGGAAGCGGTCAAGCAGGCCGCCATGGGCGTCGACAACTGGACCATGCAGGCCTGATCGAGGCCTTCGCGCCCTATCCTCTCAGGGCGTCCTCGACGGTCCGGGTCGTCTGACGGCGCAGACCTTCGAAGGCGACGGTGTTGTTGGGGAAGTCCAGCGTCACCCGCCGGAACCGGCCCAGCAGGTCCGCCCCGATCAACAGGGCGGGCCGGTCTGCGAGGTCCAGCGTGCGGAAGCAGTGCAGGTCCGCGAACAGCAGAGGCGTGGCGCCCAGCCGGGCGCGCCCCAGCCGGATCTCCCCCACCCGGGCGAGGTCCGCGCTCAGGCTCTGGCCTGTGACGCCATAGAGCAGCACCTGACGGTCGGGTCGGACGCTTTCGACCCGACGCGTCAGTATGGCCCGGCGCAGCGCCTCATTGCCGATTGAATACTGGGCCCCGCTGTCGATGAAGGCCGCCGTCGGCACGCCGTCCACGATGGTCTGGGTCAGGAGCAACTGGCCGAAGCGGCCGCGCGTGGACCGCACGCTGTCGTCGCGGAGGCGGGAGCCTGTGCTCATGTCGGCGCCGCCCATCAGGATGCGAACCCCCTGCACGCTCAGGCTGGCGGCGCGTCTCTGGACATCGAACCCCAGTCTGAACCGGCCCAGCACATCCAGTCCCAGCAAGCCGTCGGCGCCGATCTGGTCGCGGGACAGCACCGGGCAGCGCAGGTCGCGGAATGTCAGCCCGCCGAGTTGCATCTGATCGACGCGGACGCTCTCGGTCCGGGTCGCGGTGGTGATGCCGTGGACGGTCAGGGGTGACAGGGGCTGAAGGCGCAGGCGCGCGGCCAGGGTGTCCGCGATCGAGGTCGAGCCCGCTCCGGTGTCGATGACGAAGGTCCAGGGGCCCTGATCATTGATCGTGACCGCCGCCCCGACGCGGGTGAACAGATTGGCCAGCAGGGGGATGGGGGTGGGGTCGGCCGTCGGGTCCGGCGTCTGGGCCCGGGTGTCGGGTGCTCGCCCGAATGCCGCCGCGGCGGTCAGGCCGCACAGAATGATGCGTCGATCCGGCGTCGCGGAGTGGTCGCGGGGCACGGCAGTTCCTCCTGCCTTTCCGGATCATTCTACGCCGATCTTCCGAACTGGCGAGTCCGTGTTCGGTCAGGCCCGCGGGTGTGCCGCCGCATAGGCGTCGAGCAGGTGGGCGGCATCGACGGCGGTGTATTTCTGTGTCGTCGACAGGCTGGCATGGCCCAGCAGTTGCTGGATCGAGCGCAGGTCGGCCCCGGCGCCCAGCAGATGCGTCGCGAAGCTGTGGCGCAGGGCGTGGGGCGTGGCGCTGGCGGGCAGGCCGAGGCGGCCCCGCAGGCGCTGCATGGCGGCCTGCACCTGACGCGGACCGAGAGGCCCACCCCGCTTCGCGCGGAACAGGGCGTCGGACGGCGCCAGCGGATATGGCTGCAGGGCCAGATAGGCGTCCACCGCCTCGCGCACGGCGGGCAGGACCGGCGCCATCCGCGTCTTGTCGCCCTTGCCGGTGATCCGCAGCGTCTCGGGCAGGGGGGCGTCGGCGCGGGTCAGGGACAGGCCTTCCGATATCCGCAGGCCGCAGCCGTAGAGCAGGGTCAGCACCGCGCGGTCACGGGCGGCTTCCCAAGGCTCCAGATCCGGATCGGCCTCGGTCTCCTCCAGCAGGCCACGCGCCTGATCCTCACTGACCGGGCGGGGCAGGGAAGGCTTCACCTTCGGCCCGCGGACCAGCGCCAGTTGCGGCGCGGGGGTGTCGAGCCGCCGGTCGAGGAAGCCGTGGAAAGCCCGGATGGCTGACAGGGTTTGGCTGATCGAGCGGGCGTTCAGCGGATGATCGCCCGAGCGACGCTCGGCCAGATGGGCGCGAACCTCGGCCGCCGTGATGGTTCCGAGGTCGCTCAGCCGCTGGGGCTCGCCGCGATGGCGTTCGAGAAAGGCCAGATACAGCCGCCCGATGTGGCCATAGGCCTCCAGCGTCCGGGGCGACAGCCGCCGCTCGTGGGCCAGATGCTCCAGCCAGGCGCCGAGGGTGTCGTTCGCGTCGAGGGGGGCGGTCAGTTGAGGATCGGCCATCGCTCGGCCGTGCGCTCGACCACCCGGGCGATGAAGGCCACCAGTTCGCAGCCCATGGTCGGGGTGAAGCCGTCTTCCTCGGGAGAGCCGAAGGCGCACAGGGCGTGGCGGCCCGGCGTGTCATCGCCGGGGAAATGCGGGGCCATGCGGATCAGGGCGACCGACTTCACCTCGTCCTCGGCGGCGCCGAACAGGTTCAGCCCGTCGAAATTCGGTCCCAGCCAGGTCAGGCCATGCTCGCCCAGCAGGCCGTCCACGCCGCCGGCGTCCAGCGCCTTCCAGCCGAAGGGCACGCCGCCGGGCTTCTCCATGGCGATGGCCGCGCCGGCGAGGCCGAACCGGCCCTGCGCCACAGCATCCAGCCGGCGGGCCAGATCGGACGGGTTGCGGGCCTCCATCAGGTCCAGCGCCGCGACATGGGTCTGGGTCTGGGCGGCGAAATTGGCGCGGGCGATGGCCTCGATGCGCTTGCGGGCGTCGGCCTCGCGCTCGGCGGCCTCTTCCAGCCGGGTCAGGGCCGCCTTGCCGAACTCCACGACATTGCGGCCTGTCGCCTTCAGGCCCAGCTCTTCCAGCAGGGCCCGGTCGTCGGTCAACAGATCGGCGTGCGCCTGCAGCCAGACGCGCACGTCCGGCCAGTGAAGCTCATCCGGCTTCGAGAACAGATCAGGCGATACGCTCACAAACCTCTCCCCGAGGCGCAGTCATGGACAACTGGCGTCGGGGAGGAAGTGCGCCGATCCCTACAGGATCGACTGGCCCGTCTTGCCCCAGTCCGCCAGGAAGGCATCAAGCCCCTTGTCGGTTAACGGGTGTTTGACCAGCGCCTTGAAAGTGTCGGCGGGCAGGGTGGCGGCGTCGGCGCCGGCCAGGGCCGCGGCCGAGACGTGGCCCGGATTGCGCAGCGACGCGGCCAGAACCTCGGTCTCGAAGCCGTGGATATCGTACAGGGTGCGGATCTCTTCCAGCAGGCCGATGCCATCCGCGCCGTGGTCTTCCAGACGACCGACGAAGGGCGAGATGAAGGTCGCGCCAGCCTTGGCGGCCAGCATGGCCTGGGCGGCGGAGAAGCACAGGGTGACGTTCGTCTTGATGCCCTTGTCCGAGAAGTTCCGCGCGGCGCGCAGGCCGTCCCAGGTCAGCGGCAGCTTCACCACCACGTTGGGGGCGATGGCGGCTAGCTTGTCGCCTTCCTTGACCATGGTCTCATAGTCGGTCGCCACGGCCTCGGCGGAAATCGGACCCTCGACCAGAGCGCAGATTTCAGCGATGACCTCGGCGATGTTGCGCCCGGACTTTGCGATCAGCGTGGGATTGGTGGTCACGCCGTCGACCATGCCGGTCGGCAGCAGGTCCTTGATGACGGCGACGTCGGCGGTGTCGAGGAAGAGTTTCATGGGCGTTTCTCTAGCGGAGAGGGGGGCAGGGTGAAAGTCGCATCCGTCCTGATTCCGCTGCCCGTGCCGGAGGCCTTCGACTACGAGGTCCCCGAGGGGATTGAGGTGGCGCGTGGCGATCAGGTCGCCGTACCCCTTGGCCCTCGCCTGATCCGGGGCATCGTCTCCGAGGCGCGCGAGACGACCGGTTCAAACCGGCGACTGAAGGCGCTGGACCATGTGCTGGACGATCCGCGCCTGCCGGACCGCACCGTGGACTTCGTCGAATGGGCCGCCCGCTGGACGCTGAGCGCGCCGGGCGAAATGGCGTCCGCGGCCCTGAAGGGGTTGCGCGCGCCCCGGCCCCGGCCCGAGCGGCGGGTTCGTCGCGTCGGTGATCGCCTGCCGGCTCGCCCCACGACGGCCCGCACGGCGGTGCTGGAGGCGCTCGGCGCCCGGTCCATGCCCGGCCCGGATCTGGCGCGGGCGGCCAATGTCTCGTCAGGCGTGGTCAAGGGACTGCTGGACGAGGGGGTGCTCGAGGTTATCGAGATCGAGGCCGTCGCCGCCTTCGATGCGCCCGACCCGGACCACGCGCCCGCCACTCTCAATCCCGATCAGGCCGCCGCCGCCGGGGCCATCGCCGAGGCGGTGGAGGGCGGGGGGTTCCTGCCCGTGCTGCTGGACGGGGTCACCGGCTCGGGCAAGACCGAGGCCTATCTGGAGGCCGCGGCCCGCGCGCTGAAGGCGGACCCGAACGCCCAGATCCTGATCCTGCTGCCCGAAATCGCCCTGACCCAGGCGGTGATCGAGCGGATCACGGCGCGCTTCGGGGCGACCCCCGCCGAATGGCACTCCGGCGTCGCACCGCCGCGCCGGCGGCAGGTCTGGGAAGCGGTCCAGGCCGGGCGTTGCAATATCGTGGTCGGCGCCCGGTCGGCGCTGTTCCTGCCATATGCCAACCTGCGCCTGATCATCGTCGATGAGGAACACGACGGCTCGTTCAAGCAGGAAGAAGGGCTGGTCTATCACGGCCGCGATCTGGCCGTGGCCCGGGCCCGGATCGAGGGGGCGACGGTGGTGCTGGCCTCGGCCACGCCCTCGCTGGAGACCCTCTGGAACGCGCATCAGGGCCGCTATCGCTGGCTGAAGCTGGGTGCGCGGCATGGCGCGGCGGTGCTGCCGGACGTGAGGCTGCTGGATTTGCGCGCCGCGCCGCCGGATCCCCAGACCTGGCTGTCCCAGCCCCTGCGGGAGGCCATCGGCGAGACCCTGGCCAAGGGAGAGCAGAGCCTGCTGTTCCTCAACCGCCGGGGCTATGCGCCGGTGGTGTTGTGCCGGGCCTGCGGGCATCGCCTGACCGCGCCGGACACCGACAGCTGGCTGGTGGAGCATCGCTACACCGGGCGGCTGGTCTGCCACCTGACCGGCTTCTCGATGGCCAAGCCCCGGCACTGTCCCTCCTGCGGGGCAGAAGACACGCTTGTGCCGGTCGGGCCGGGCGTGGAGCGGGTCGAGGAGGAGGTGCGCAACCTCTTTCCGCAGGCCCGGACGGCGGTGTTCAGTTCGGACACCGTGCCGGACGGCAAGTCCGCCCGCGCCCTTATCCAGTCGATGGCCGACGGGGAGATCGACATCCTCGTCGCCACCCAGGCGGCGGCCAAGGGGCACAATTTCCCGCGCCTGACGCTGGTTGGGGTGGTGGACGCCGACCTCGGCCTGCGCGGCGGCGATCTGCGCGCCGCGGAACGGACCTTCCAGCTCCTGATGCAGGCGACCGGCCGGGCGGGGCGGGCGGACAAGCCGGGGCGGGCCCTGCTGCAGACCTGGACGCCCGAACATCCGGTGCTGATGGCGCTGGCGGCGGGCGACCGGGACGCCTTCGTCGACGCCGAGATGGCCGAGCGCGAGGCGGCGTCATTGCCGCCCTATGGCCGGCTGGCGGCCCTGATCCTGTCCAGCGAGAACCCGCAGGCGGTGGAGAAGGTCGCCCGCGATCTGGCCGAAGCCATTCCCAACGCCGAACGGCTGGAGGTCTATGGACCCGCTGACGCGCCGCTGGCGCTGGTTCGCGGGCGGCGCCGCAAGCGCCTGCTGGTTCGCGCGGATCGGGACGTGGACCTGCAGGGCTTCCTGCGCGTCTGGCTCAGCCGGGTGAAGGTGCCGGCGTCCGTGCGCCTGAACGTGGACGTGGATCCATATTCTTTCCTGTAGGGCGCTACCGCTCGCGACGCGGTCGCTCGCTGCTTGAGCGCATCATTCAGGGCGCTATCGCTCGCCGCGCGGCGGCTCGCTGCTTGAGCGCGGAACGGCCAACCCTCAGGGAGTGGCGGCGCGCGAAGCGCCAGGCCGCGTCGGGTCGAAAAGGCGGAGCCTTTTGACCGCGGCCCACAAGAATGCGCTGGGCTCGCGTAGCGAGCTCAGCGCGCTTCCGTCAGCCGGATCTCGAACAGGCTCGGCCATTTCTTGCCGGTGACGAACAGTCGCTGGGTGGCGGCGTCCCAGGCGATGCCGTTCAGGACGTCATCGCGCGGGTCCATGCCGGTCCTGTCCGGCAGCAGGGCGCTCAGGTCGATGACGCCCACGACCACGCCCGTCTCCGGATTGATGCGGATGATGTAGTCGGTCTGCCAGATATTGGCCCAGACCTCGCCGTCGACCCATTCCAGCTCATTGATCTGGCCGACCGGCTGGCCGTTGAAGGTCACCGGGACGCGACCGGTCTGCTGCAGGGTCTGGCCGTCGAAAAAGCGCAGATGCGGGAGGCCATCGGACAGGATCAGCCGCGTGCCGTCGGTGGTCAGGCCCCAGCCTTCGCCATCGTATTCGAACTCGCCGGCGGGGCTGAGGTCCCCCGGGTTCCAGATATAGCCGGTCCCGTCCGTCCAGGTCAGGCTGAACAGCCTGCCGTTCAGCTCGGTCAGGCCTTCGCTGAAGATGGCGGGGTCAAGGACGCGGCGCTGCAGGACCACGCCGTCCTCCAGCCGCACCCGGCGCAGGGTCGAGGGCGACCGGCCGGTGCTTTCGTACAGCACGCCGTCGCGGATGATCAGGCCCTGGGTGAAGGCGTCCGGATCGTGCGGGTAGGTCTGGACGATCTCGATCCCGTAGATCGGAACCCGGGCCGGGGCGGGCGCGACTTGGGCCGGAACGGCAACAGGCCCTGACGCAGGGGTCTGCGCCAGGGCCTGTGCGGAAGCGGGAAGGATCAGGGCGGCCGTGAGAAGAAGCAGCCGCCGCATGATCACACTCCGGGTTCGGCCGTCTCGGCCTTGTTGAGCTTGTCCTGATGGGCCTGTTCCGCCGCGGCCTTCTTCGCGGAAGACCGGCGGGACAGCATGTTCAGGCCTTCCACCATCGCCGAGAACGCCATGGCTGCATAGATGTAACCCTTCGGCACGTGGACGCCGAAGCCGTCCGCGATCAGCACGGCGCCGATCATCAGCAGGAAGCCCAGCGCCAGCATGACGACGGTCGGGTTCTTGTCGATGAAGTTGCCCAGGGGATCGGCGGCCACCAGCATGATCAGCACGGTGACCACGACGGCGATGATCATCACCGGCAGGTGCTCGGTCATGCCCACGGCGGTCAGGATCGAGTCGATCGAGAACACCAGGTCCAGCAGGATGATCTGGAAGATGGCCGAGCCGACGTTGTTGATCACAACCTCCTTCTTGTCCTTCTCCAGAAGGTCATGGGAGGGGGTGGTGTCGGTGGCGTGGTGGATTTCCTTGGTGGCCTTCCAGATCAGGAACAGGCCGCCGGCGATCAGGATCAGGTCGCGCCAGCTGAAGGCGGTGTCGAAGGCGGGCTCGCCATGGCTGTTGACGGCGCCCTGGATGCCTAGGTCGAAGACCGGCGCGGTCAGGCCGACGATCCAGCCGATGGTGGCCAGCAGGCCGAGGCGCATGATGAGCGCCAGGCCGATGCCGATGCGACGGGTGCGCTGGCGATGTTCGGGGGGCAGTTTGTTCGACAGGATCGAGATGAAGATCAGGTTGTCGATGCCCAGCACCACTTCCATCACCACCAGGGTGATGAGGGCCGCCCATACGGTCGGGTCGGTAAAGAAGACGGAGAAGTCGAACATCGGTCGCAGTTTTCCTGAAGCGTAGCGCTGAAACCCTTCTGTAGCGGGACGGTTGCGGGTGCGGCAATGCGGCCTGATGTGGCGGCCTGTCCCGGTTGCGACAGAAGTGCAGGGGTGCTATCAGGCGCCCGGCTGAGCCGGAGGGCGCGTTAGTGAACGCGTCCCCAAAGTGCTTTCTCAAAGCATTTCAAGCCTTTGGCCGACGCGGGCACGCTGTCGGTCACGACCCGAACGCTAACCCGCGCGGACCTTATAAGTGGCTGACGATTTCAGAACGACGGAAGTCGGCGAGCGCTACGCACAAGCGCTGTTCGACCTGGCAGAAGAAAAAGGCGCTCTGGACGCCGTGCGCGCGGACCTGAAGTCCCTGCGCGCCGCCTGGCTGGAGAGTGCTGACCTGCGCCGTCTGGCGACCTCGCCGGTGCTGACCGCCGAAGATCAGGTCAAGGGCCTGGTCGCCATCGCCGCCAAGGCGAAGTTCAGCGGCGTGACGCAGAATTTCCTCGGCCTGCTGGCCCAGAACGGCCGCGCCCGCGACCTGACCGCCGTGATCGCCGCCTTCGAGACGCTGTATGCGAAGAAGACGGGCCTCGTCGCCGCCGAGGTGGTGTCGGCCCAGGCGCTGACCGCCGCCCAGCTCAAGACCATCCAGACCACGCTCCGCACCTCGCTGGGCAAGGATCCGGAACTGACGACCCGTGTCGACCCGGCGATCCTGGGCGGCCTGAAGGTGAAGGTGGGCTCGAAGCTGTTCGACGCCTCGCTGAAGACCAAGCTCGACCAGATGAAATTCGCGCTCAAGCGCGCCTGACCAACGACGGCGCCCTGAACCAGCGCACAAAGAGACGAAGACAGAGAGATCCAAATGGACATCCGCGCCGCCGAAATCTCGGCCATCCTCAAGTCGCAGATCGCCAACTTCGGCGTTGAAGCCGACGTCTCGGACGTCGGCCAGGTGCTGTCGATCGGCGACGGCGTGGCCCGCATCCACGGCCTGGACAACGTTCAGGCCGGCGAAATGCTGGAGTTCCCCAAGGCCGGCGTGAAGGGCATGGCCCTGAACCTCGAGCGCGACAACGTCGGCGCCGTGATCTTCGGCTCGGACGCCGCCATCGCTGAAGGCGACGAAGTCCGCCGCCTGGGCGAGATCGTGGACGTGCCGGTCGGCAAGGGCCTGCTGGGCCGCGTCGTCAACCCGCTGGGCGAGCCGATCGACGGCAAGGGCCCGATCAAGAACGTGGCTGAACGCCGCCGCGTGGACGTGAAGGCCCCGGGCATCATCCCGCGCAAGTCGGTGCACGAGCCCGTGCAGACCGGCCTGAAGGCCATCGACACCCTGATCCCCGTCGGCCGCGGCCAGCGCGAGCTGATCATCGGTGACCGTCAGGTCGGCAAGACCGCCGTCGCCATCGACACCATCCTGAACCAGAAGTCGGTCAACGCCACGGACGACGAGTCCGCCAAGCTGTACTGCATCTACGTCGCCATCGGTCAGAAGCGTTCGACCGTCGCGCAGATCGTGAAGACCCTCGAGGAATCGGGCGCTCTGGAATACACCATCGTGGTCGCCTCGACCGCGTCGGAGCCGGCCCCGCTGCAGTTCCTGGCCCCGTTCGCCGGCACCGCCATGGGCGAGTATTTCCGCGACAACGGCATGCACGGCCTGATCGTCTATGACGATCTGTC
>JAVHYH010000055.1 GCA_031119155.1 Brevundimonas sp. | reverse complement strand
CGACCATCGCCAACATGGCCCCGGAATACGGCGCCACCTGCGGCTTCTTCCCGGTGTCGCAAGCCACCATCGACTTCCTGACCGCCACCGGTCGTGACAAGGCGCGCGTCGCCCTGGTCGAGGCCTACGCCAAGGCGCAAGGCCTGTGGATCGACGAAAACTCGGAAGAGCCGGTCTTCACCGACACGCTGGAGCTGGACCTAGCCTCGGTCGTGCCGTCGCTGGCCGGTCCGAAGCGTCCGCAGGACCGCGTTGAGCTGACCACCGCCGCCCCCGAGTTCGAAGGCCACCTGACCGGAACCTTCGCCCGCGCTTCGGACGCCGAGCGCGCCGCGGTCGAGGGTGAGAAGTTCACGGTCGGCGACGGCGACGTCGTGATCGCGGCCATCACCTCCTGCACCAACACCTCGAACCCGTCGGTGCTGATCGCCGCCGGTCTGGTGGCCCGCAAGGCCGCCGCCCTGGGCCTTAAGCCCAAGCCTTGGGTCAAGACCTCGCTGGCCCCCGGTTCGCAGGTCGTCACCGACTATCTGACCGACGCCGGCCTCCAGAAGGATCTGGACGCCATGGGCTTCAACCTGGTCGGCTACGGCTGCACCACCTGCATCGGCAACTCGGGCCCGCTGGATCCGGCGATCTCGAAGGCGATCAACGAGAACGGCATCGTCGCCACCTCGGTCCTGTCGGGCAACCGGAACTTCGAGGGCCGGGTGAACCCGGACGTCCAGGCCAACTATCTGGCCTCGCCGCCGCTGGTCGTCGCCTATGCGCTGGCCGGTTCGATGCGCATCGACATCACCAGGGACCCGATCGGTCAGGACAAGAAGGGCAAGGACGTCTTCCTGAAGGACGTCTGGCCGACCGCGCAGGAAGTCGCCGACATCCAGCGCAAGTCGGTGACCCCGGCCATGTTCGCCAAGCGCTACAAGGACGTCTTCAAGGGCGACAAGCACTGGCAGGCGATCAAGGTCTCGGGCGGCCAGACCTACACCTGGGACGACAGCTCGACCTACGTCGCCAACCCGCCGTACTTCGAAGGCCTGTCGATGGAGCCGACCCCGGTTCAGGACATCGTGGAAGGCCGCGTGCTGGCCATCTTCGGCGACTCGATCACCACCGACCACATCTCGCCGGCCGGTTCGATCAAGAAGACCTCGCCCGCCGGTGTCTGGCTGACCAACCACGGCGTCGACGCCCTGGACTTCAACAGCTACGGCGCCCGCCGCGGACACCACGAAGTCATGATGCGCGGCACCTTCGCCAACATCCGCATCCGCAACAAGATCACCCCGGAGATCGAGGGCGGCGTCACCAAGCACTTCCCGTCGGGCGACGTCATGTCGATCTACGACGCGGCCATGCGCTACCAGTCGGAAGGCCGTCCGCTGGTCGTCTTCGCCGGCAAGGAATACGGCACCGGCTCGTCGCGTGACTGGGCCGCCAAGGGCACCAACCTGCTGGGCGTCCGCGCGGTCATCGCCGAAAGCTTCGAGCGCATCCACCGTTCGAACCTGGTCGGCATGGGCGTCGTGCCGCTGCAGTTCAAGCAGGACGGCTGGCACAAGCTGGGCCTGACCGGCGAGGAGATCGTCACCATCCGCGGCCTGACCGACGCCAACATCGGCAAGCTGAAGCCGCGTCAGGACCTGTGGGTCGAGATGTTCCGCCCGTCGGACGGCAAGATGGCCCGCTTCCCGGTCCGCTGCCGCATCGACAACCAGACCGAGCTGGAATACCTGCGCGCCGGCGGCGTCATGCCCTACGTGCTGCGGAACCTGGCCGGCGGCGAAACCACCGAGACTCCGGCCGCCGCTGAGTAAGGCGCGGTTTCAGGCGTTGAAAACGGAAAGGCCGGCGGAGCGATCCGCCGGCCTTTTTCTTCTCTGCAGGGTTGATCTGAAGCATGCACAAGGCAAGTTCAGCGCGAAACCGGAAGGGAAAGACATGATCGGATTGGCGGCGGCCCTCACCCTCGTGTTCGGCTCTGCAGAGGCCGAAAGCGTGGGAACCTGCGCGTGGTCACGCCTGCCTCAAAGCGATCAGCAAGTCGTTCTCACCGCCTACGGGTCGGGCATGAGACCGGCGATGAACGCGCTTTTCGAACGCGATGCGGCGTTGCAGGCCGCCGCTCGCGAATGCGCCGGGCGTGATGACCTTCCTCAGCTGTGGATGCAGGGAGCCATCGCTTCCCATGTCATCCAGCTTGGTGCGGCCGAAGCCGTGCGTACCGCTACGGGCCTGGAGCGAGATCGTCTGGATCAGGCATGGGAGACGGCGCCACAGCAAGCCAGAGACTGCGCCTTGAACAACGCCTCCAGAGCATTTCGGGTGGAGGGTCCGGCCTGTCCTGACCGGGGAGCCAGCCAGGCTTTTCTGACGAATCTGGAGCTCTCTCCGTCCGCACCGACATCACGAGCCGCGTCAGAACAGGCCCTCTTCTATATGAACGCCAAGGCGCAGGCTCAGATCGTCAACCGACTGATACAGGACGCGCCGCCCGCCGAACGATAGGGCGCGAAGTGAAAGGGCCGGCGGATCGCTCCACCGGCCCTTCTTCATGTTCGCCTGACGCCCGTCCCTACTCGGCGGCGACGCGGTCCGCGTATTCCGGGATCTGGTCGAAATTCATGTAGCGGTAGACCTCGGCGCGGTCGGCGTCGATGACGCCCATCTCGGCCATGTATTCCGCCACGGTCGGGATGCGGCCCAGCTTGGAGGCGACCGCCGCCAGTTCAGCCGAGGCCAGATAGACGTTCGAGCCCTTGCCCAGACGGTTGGGGAAGTTGCGGGTCGAGGTCGAGACCACGGTCGCGCCTTCCTTCACCTGCGCCTGGTTGCCCATGCACAGCGAGCAGCCCGGCATCTCCATGCGGGCGCCGGCGCCGCCGAGGGTCGAGTAGTGGCCCTCCTTGGTCAGTTCCGAGGCGTCCATCTTGGTCGGCGGGGCGACCCACAGACGGGTGGGGATGTCCTTCTTGCCCTTCAGCAGCAGAGAGGCCGCGCGGAAGTGGCCGATGTTGGTCATGCACGACCCGATGAAGACCTCGTCGATCGGGGTCTCCTGCACGCTCGACAGCAGACGGGCGTCGTCGGGGTCGTTCGGGGCGCACAGGACCGGCTCGGTCACGTCAGCCAGATCGATCTCGATGACATGGGCGTATTCGGCGTCGGCGTCGGCCTCGAGCAGGGTCGGGGCGGCCAGCCAGGCCTCCATGGCGTCGATCCGGCGCTGCAGGGTGCGGGCGTCGGCGTAACCGTCGGCGATCATGTTCTTCATGAGCACGATGTTCGAGGTCATGTACTCGATGATCGGTTCCTTGTTCAGCTTGACGGTGCAACCCGCCGCCGAACGTTCAGCCGAGGCGTCGGTCAGTTCGAACGCCTGTTCCACCTTCAGGTCCGGCAGGCCCTCGATCTCGAGGATGCGGCCCGAGAACGCATTGACCTTGCCGGCCTTGGCCACCGTCAGCAGGCCCTGCTGGATGGCGTAATAGGGAATGGCGTGGACCAGATCGCGCAGGGTGATGCCGGGCTGCATCTCACCCTTGAAGCGGACCAGGATCGACTCCGGCATGTCCAGCGGCATCACGCCGGTGGCGGCGCCGAAGGCCACCAGACCCGAACCGGCCGGGAAGGAGATGCCGATGGGGAAGCGGGTGTGGCTGTCGCCGCCGGTGCCGACGGTGTCGGGCAGCAGCAGACGGTTCAGCCACGAGTGGATCACGCCGTCGCCCGGACGCAGGGCCACGCCGCCGCGGTTCGAGATGAACTGCGGCAGTTCACGGTGCGTCTTGACGTCCACCGGCTTGGGATAGGCGGCGGTGTGGCAGAAGGACTGCATCACCATGTCGGCGGAGAAGCCGAGGCAGGCCAGATCCTTCAGCTCGTCACGGGTCATCGGACCGGTGGTGTCCTGCGACCCCACGGTGGTCATCTTCGGCTCGCAATAGGTGCCCGGACGGATGCCCTGACCTTCCGGCAGGCCGCAGGCGCGACCGACCATCTTCTGCGCGACGGTGAAGCCCTTGCCGCTGTCCTGCGGAGTGACCGGCAGGCGGAACTCGGTCGAGGCCGGCAGGCCCAGCGCCTCTCGGGCGCGACCGGTCAGCGAACGGCCGATGATCAGGTTGATGCGGCCGCCGGCCTGCACCTCGTCCAGCAGCACCTGCGACTTCAGCTCGAAATCGGCGACGGTCTGGCCGTCCTTCTCGATCTTCCCGGCGTAGGGATAGATGTCGATGACGTCGCCCATGTTCAGGTTCGAGACGTCGACCTCGATCGGCAGGGCGCCGGAGTCTTCCTGGGTGTTGAAGAAGATCGGGGCGATCTTGCCGCCCAGGGTCACGCCGCCGAAGCGCTTGTTCGGCACGAACGGAATGTCCTCGCCGGTGGCCCAGATCACGCTGTTGGTCGCCGACTTGCGCGATGACCCGGTGCCGACCACGTCGCCGACATAGGCGACCAGATGGCCCTTGGCCTTCAGCTCCTCGATGAACTGCATCGGGCCGCGCACGCCGTCCTGCTCCGGGGTGATGCCCGGACGCGCGTTCTTCAGCATGGCCAGATAGTGCAGCGGGATGTCCGGGCGCGACCAGGCGTCGGGCGCCGGCGACAGGTCATCGGTGTTGGTCTCGCCGGTCACCTTGAACACGGTGACGGTGATCTTCTCGGCGACCTTGTCGCGCGAGGTGAACCATTCGGCGTCGGCCCAGGACTGGATCACGGCCTTCGCGTTGGCGTTGCCGCCCTTGGCCAGTTCGGCGACGTCGTGGAAGAAGTCGAACATCAGCAGGGTCTTCTTCAGACCCTCTGCGGCGACCGCGCCGGTCACTTCATCGGTCAGCAGGTCAATCAGCGGCTTGACGTTATAGCCGCCGACCATCGTGCCCAGCAGCTCGGTGGCCCGCTCGCGCGACAGGGCCGGAACGGCGAAGTCGCCGTGGGCCACGGCCGACAGGAAGGAGGCCTTCACCTTGGCGGCGTCGTCCACGCCGGGCGGCACGCGATACGTCAGCAGGTCCAGCAGCTCCTGCTCGGACTCGCCGGCCGGCGGCGACTTGATCAGTTCGATCAGATCCGCGGTCTGTTCCGCCGACAGCGGAAGGGGCGGGATGCCGAGCGTCGCGCGTTCGGCGACGTGGGAGCGATAGGCTGCAAGCATGGGGAGGGCTTCCTTGATCCAGTCGCGATCAGGGGGCCCGTCGGCCCTTCAAAACCGCGCGGGGCCTTTCCCACATAAGGCCCGAAGCCGCAACCGAGGCGGTCCGATCCGCCCGACCGATGTGTCGTCTGCGGAACAGTTCACCCCGCGTCACCAACGGTCGCCATACGTCCGTTTTTGACGCATGGGCATGCCATGCTGATCCCCATGAGTGCTTCGGGGATCAGATCCTGCCGGACTCTCCGGACGGACCGGACGGGTTTCGGCCCCGTCCGGACAGTCCGGTCGGGGTCAGCGCTCGAACACCTCAACGCCGATCTCCCCGGCGGGGTTCAGCCAGGCCCGCTTCATGCCCTGGCTGTTGAAGGGCGCCGCGATATTGCCGTCGCGGTCCAGCGCGATCAGGCCGCCGTCGCCGCCCATGGCGCCGATCTCGTCGATGACCGCCTGTGCGGCCACGCTCAACGATTGACCCGCCGCCACCCGCCAGGCGGTCTGGGCCGTCGCGGCGACGCGGATGAAGTATTCGCCCTGACCGGTGCCCGAGGCGGCGACATTTCCGTCGGCCCAGGTGCCCGCGGCGGGGATGGGGGTGTCGCCGACCCGACCCGGCATCTTGCCGAACACCCCGGCGGTCGAGGTGGCGGCGGCCAGCCGGCCTTCGCTGTCCAGCACGCAGCAGCCGACGGTGCCGTGGCTCAGCGTGCCGGGCGGATGGTTGTCCTCGCCCTTGCCGGCGCGGGTGAACCACGCCTCCTCGTCAGCGATCGGCTCCAGCCCCTGATCCAGCGCGAACAGGGCCGCGCCTTCGCCAGCCAGCATGACGTGGGGCGTCCTGTCCATGACGGCCCGCGCCGCCACCACCGGGTTGCGGAAGCCCTGCAGGGCCGCCACCGCGCCCGCCCGGCGGGTCGATCCGTCCATGATGCTGGCGTCCAGCTCATAGGCTCCGGCCAGATTGGGCGAGGCGCCGCGCCCGGCGACGTACAGGCCGGAATCCTCCAGCATCACCACCGCCGCCACAGCGACGTCCAGCGCGCTGTCGCCCGCGTCCAGCCGCGCCTTCATGGCCTCGACCACCTCGCGCATGTGCACGACCTCGGCGTCATAGTTGCGCTCGCGCCGGGCGCCCGCGCCGCCGTGCAGGATGAGGGCTGTCATGGGATGTCTCCTGATCGCCTCTTTTCAACGGGCGTGGCGCTGCTTAGCGTCCAAAGAAAGCGAGCGCCACGGGGGCGAACGCATCCCTTCTCAAAAGGTCACTTCATGCGCGCTGTTCTCTCGAAAGCCCCCGGCGGCCCGGAAACCCTCGTCGTCGAGGAAGTTCTGGACCCCCGCCCGCAGAAGGGCGAGGTGGTGATCGAGGTGAAGGCCATCGGTGTCAACTTCCCCGACACCCTGATCATCGAGGACAAATACCAGTTCAAGCCGCAGCGCCCCTTCTCGCCGGGCGGCGAGGTGGCGGGCATCGTCGAGGCCGTCGGTGAGGGCGTGAAGGGCATCTACAAGGGCGATCGCGTCATCGCCGTGCCCGGCTGGGGCGGGATGGTCGAGCGGCTGGCGGTGCCGGCCAATCAGGTCATCAAGATCCCCGACGGCATGGACTTCCCCACCGCCGCTTCGCTGGTGATGACCTACGGCACCTCCTACTACGCCCTGAAGGACCGGGCGCAGCTCAAGGCCGGTGAAAGCCTGCTGGTGCTGGGCGCCGCCGGGGGCGTCGGCGTCGCCGCCGTCGAGCTGGGCAAGGCCATGGGCGCGCACGTCATCGCCGCCGCCTCGACCAACGACAAGGTCCAGTTCGCGCTGGAGGCCGGCGCCGACAACGGCCTGATCTATCCGTCCGGAAAGATGGACAAGGCGGCCCAGAAGGAACTGTCGGGCGAGCTGAAGCTGGCCTCGGGCCGCGACGGGCCCGACGTGGTCTATGACGGCGTCGGCGGCGACTATTGCGAGCCCGCCCTGCGCGCCATGGACTGGAACGGCCGCTATCTGGTGGTTGGCTTCCCGGCGGGCATCCCCTCCCTGCCGCTGAACCTGACCCTGCTGAAGTCGGTGTCTGTGATCGGGGTCTTCTGGGGCGCCGCCGTGGCCCGCGATCCGGGGCTGCACGTCGCCAACATGGCCGACCTCTTCAAATTCTGGAGCGAGGGCAAGATCAAGCCGCGCATCAGCCGCACCTTCCCGCTGGAACGCGCCCACGAGGCCATTCAGGCGCTGGGCGACCGCTCGGTCATGGGCAAGGTGGTGGTGACCATCGAGGACTGAGCCCCGCTCAGTCCCGATCCCCCTTCAGATGCTCAAGCGCGGTCCGGGCCAGCTCCCGGTGCCGCGCCTTGATGTTCGCGCCCATGGTCGCCAGCAGGGCCGCGAACACCGCCGCGTCGTCGGTGAAGCCGATCACGGCGAAGATGTCGGGAATGGCGTCGGTCGGCAGGACGAAATAGGCCAGCGCCCCCAGCATGATCCCCTTGGCCGCCGTCGGGGTCTCCGGATCGCGCGCGGCGTACCAGACCGACAGCACCTGATCGGCGAAGGGTATGCTGGCCGCCGTGCGCCGGATCTTGGGCCAGAACCCGCGTCGCACCCGCGCCTCGTTGACCTTCTGGACAGCGGGAACGAGGGCGTAGGCCGGATCCAGCGCATTTTCGGGGTTGGCTGCCCCGGCGGCAGGTTTGGCATTGATGGTCATGGCGGCTAAATCCCCCGCGACATACTCGGTTCACAACAACACATAGGGGCTCAGGACATGAAACTCGACAGCAGCATCGCCGCGGTGGTCACCGGCGGCGCCTCGGGCCTCGGTGAAGGCACCGCCCGCGCCATCGCCGCCACGGGCGCGAAGGTCGCCCTGTTCGACATGAACGAGGAAAAGGGCGAGGCCGTCGCGAAGGAGATCGGCGGGATCTTCTGCAAGGTCGATGTCACCAGCGACGAAGAAGTCGCCGCCGCCTTCGCAAAAGCCCGCGCCGCCCACGGCCAGGAGCGCCTGACCGTCAACTGCGCCGGCATCGCCACCGGCCAGAAGACCGTCAGCCGCAAGCGCGACACCGGCGAGATCCGCGCCCACGACATGGCCTCGTTCGAGCGCACCGTCCGCATCAACCTGTTCGGCACCTTCCGCGTCCTGTCGCAGTCGGCGGCGGGCATGGTCACGCTGGAGCCCATGGCCGACGGCGAGCGCGGTCTGGTGGTCAACACCGCCTCGGTCGCTGCCCAGGACGGCCAGATCGGTCAGGCGGCCTATTCGGCGTCCAAGGGCGGCGTCTACGCCATGACCCTGCCCATCGCCCGCGACCTGGCCCAGGAAGGCGTTCGCGTGAACACCATCCTGCCCGGCATCATGTGGACGCCGATGATGGCCGGCATGGACCAGAAGGTTCAGGACAGCCTCGCGGCGGCCATCCCCTTCCCCAGCCGCCTCGGCACCCCCGCCGACTACGCCTCGCTGGTGCTGGAACTGGCCCGCAACGTCTACATCAACGGCGAATGCATCCGTCTCGACGGCGCCATCAGGCTGGCGCCGCGCTGACGCGCGGAGGGGCGCTACGTTCGCGACGCGGTCGCTCACTACTTGAGCGCAACGGTGCACCGGCGGCAGCCGCTTGGGGGTTTTCGGGGCTCAAGTAGCACGAAGTGCGGTAGCCCAAAAAAAAGGGGTTGCGGCCTGCCGCAACCCTCCGCTATACGCCCCCTCCTCGACACGGAACGGCATCGCCGCTCCACGGAGTGCGGGCGTAGCTCAGGGGTAGAGCATCACCTTGCCAAGGTGAGGGTCGGGCGTTCGAATCGCCTCGCCCGCTCCAGTCGAAACGCAAAAGGCTCGGTCTTCGGACCGGGCCTTTTTGTTTTCCGTCCCGGGCCGGTTTCAGATCCGCTTCAGCCGTTTCGCATGCCCGCCGACCATGTTCAGGGCGATGCGGTCGGGCAAATGCTTGGCCAGACCCGCCAGAAGATTGTTCATGAAGCCCGGCGTGACCTGCGGGCGGTTGGCCTCGACGGCGTCATAGCCGACACGGGCGACGTGTTCGGCCGTCTGCCACATCCAGGCCGGATAGGCCGAGGAGACCTCCTCGCGGGTGCCGTTGACGTCGTGGAACTCGGTCAGGGTGTAGCCGGGGCACAGGGCGGTGACGTGGACGCCGGTGTCCCTCAGTTCCAGATACAGCCCCTGCGAGGCCTTGATCAGGAAGCTCTTGATCGGACCGTACAGGGTGTCGCCGCCCGTGGCGGGCATCCGCCCCGCCAGCGAGGCCACATTGATGATCCGGCCATAGCTGCGCGCCACCATGTCCGGCGCGAACAGGCGGGCCAGTTCGACCGGCGCAGTCAGCATGACCCGGATCATGGCGGCGTGGTCCGCCGGATCGGTCTGCAGGAACCCCGCCGTGCGGCTGAAGCCCGCATTGTTGACCAGGGCGTCGACCATCAGGCCGCGCTCGAGGATGGCGTCGTACAGGGCGCGGGGCGCGGCGGGATCGGCCAGATCGGCGGTGATCACCGTGACGGCGCAACCCATCCGGCGCAGCTCATCGGCCAGCGCCTCCAGCGGCCCCGCGCGGCGGGCAGTCAGGATCAGATCCCAGCCCTCACTCGCATAGACGCGCGCCAGGGCGGCGCCGATGCCCGCCGACGCGCCGGTGATCAGGACGGTGCGGCGATTGCCCGGGTTCACGCGCGGATCAGGCCGCGACGGGGCAGGACTTGTGCAGGGCGAACCCCGCCAGCGAGGCCGGGTTCTCGGCCAGCAGGTCGGCGATGGTGATCTTCGACAGGGCCGCGGTCGCCGCCTCGTCGGCGGCGGTCAGAGCCTTGGCCACCTGACGCGGGATATGTTCGCTGACCGGGCAGCCGCGCGCGCCGGCGGGGGTCGAGCCGATGTGGGCGCAACCGTTCACGGCCTTCAGCACCTCGTCCAGCCGGATGTCCTCGGGACGACGCAGCAGCCAGGCGCCGCCGGAGGCGCCGGGGCGGGTGGCGATCAGCCCGGCCTTGGCCAGCAGGGCGGTGACGCGGCGGACGACCACGGGGTTGGTCGGCACCGAGGCGGCCAGAACCGCACTCGGCGCGGCCTCGGCCGGCGAGTAGGCGCCCTTGTGGGCCAGATAGGCCAGGGAGTGGGCGGCGACGGGGAAGCGTTGACTGTCTGACATGTGCGCTCTCTTCAACCCCAAGATAGGCGTTCCGGGTGCGTTTCACAAACAGACGCAACCTTCGCACCTGCAGCACGATTGAAACACCTGCTGAAAGAGCCTAAAGGCTCGCCGCTCTTTGATGGGGCCGCGCCGAGCGGAGCCCGGAGGAACTTCATGGCCGGGGCCTCTCCCCAAGGTGAAGACGGCGCGAACGGCGCCGGCGACCTGTCCCCCTCTTCCAAGACCGCCAACCCTGCTCCCGCCGCCCCCGGCGCGGAGGGGCATGGCCATGCGGTCGGCAAGGCCGGCAAGGCCGGTCTGATCCTCGGCGCCATCGGCGTCGTCTTCGGCGACATCGGCACCAGCCCGCTCTACGCCCTGCGTGAAGCCATCGACCACGCCCGCGACGGCGTGGGCGGCGATCTGGCCGTGGTCGGCGTCGTTTCGCTGGCCTTCTGGGCGCTGATGGTGGTGGTGACGTTCAAGTACGTCTTCTTCCTCATGCGCGCGGACAACAAGGGCGAGGGCGGCACCCTGGCCCTGATGGCCCTGGCCCAGAACGCCATCGGCCGCCGCTCGGCCCTGATCTTCATCCTCGGCGTCTGCGGCGCCGCCCTGTTCTACGGCGACGGCATCATCACGCCCGCCATTTCGGTCCTGTCGGCCATCGAGGGCGTCAAGGAAGCGCCGGGCGTCGGCGGCAGCCTGGATCCCTTCATCGTGCCGGTTTCGGCGGGCATCCTGATCGCCCTGTTCATGGTGCAGGCGCGCGGCACCGCCGGGCTGGCCAAATGGTTCGGCCCGATCACCGCCGTCTGGTTCCTGTGCCTGGGCGTGCTGGGCCTGATCCATATCTTCGACGACATCTCGATCCTGCGCGCCCTGTCGCCCCACTATGGCGTCGAGCTGCTGATCAAGGACGGCTTCCTCGGCTTCATCATCCTGGGCAGCGTCTTCCTGGCTGTGACCGGGGCCGAGGCCCTCTATGCGGACATGGGCCATTTCGGAAAGGCGCCGATCCGCGCCGGCTGGATGTTCTTCGTCCTGCCCTGCCTGACCCTGAACTATCTCGGTCAGGGCGCGATGATCCTCGACAACCCCGCCGCCTCCGAGAACCCGTTCTGGAGCATGGTGCCGCAGGCCATCTACTGGCCCATGCTGGCGCTGGCGACCGCCGCCACCGTCATCGCCTCGCAGGCCGT
The DNA here is from genome assembly GCA_031119155.1 of Brevundimonas sp. Classification (GTDB taxonomy): domain Bacteria; phylum Pseudomonadota; class Alphaproteobacteria; order Caulobacterales; family Caulobacteraceae; genus Brevundimonas. The sequence continues at coordinate 4,157 of JAVHYH010000055.1, read as the reverse complement.
CATCACCGGCGCCTTCTCGGTGACCCAGCAGGCGGTGCAGCTGGGCCTGCTGCCGCGCATCCAGATCCTCAACACCTCCGAGAGCCAGGCCGGCCAGATCTTTGTCCCGGCGGTCAACACCCTGCTGATGATCGGCGTGCTGGTGCTTCTGGTCGTGTTCCAGAGCTCGCATAACCTGACCGCCGCCTATGGCGTGGCCGTCACCGGCACCATGCTGGTCAACACCCTGATGGCCTATTCGGTGATCACCAAGAAGTGGAAATGGCCGATGTGGGCGGTGCTCGCCACCCTCATTCCGTTCGGCTTCATCGACACCGTCTTCCTGACCTCCAACCTGCTGAAGATCCCGGACGGCGCCTGGATGCCGCTGGTGCTGGGCGCGGCGCTGGTGCTGCTGATGTGGACCTGGGTGCGCGGCACCCAGATCCTGACGGCCAAGACCCGCAAGGACAGCCTGCCGCTGATCGACCTGATCGAGATGCTGCGGGCCCGCCCGCCGCACCGCGCCCCCGGCACGGCCATCTTCCTGACCAGCGACCCGGACATCGCGCCCGTCGCCCTGATGCACAATCTCAAGCACAACAAGGTGCTGCACGAGAAGAACGTCATCCTGACGGTCCGCACCACCGACCGGCCCCGCGTCGATCCGGCCAACCGGGTCTCGATCGAGCCGATCTCGGACGACTTCAAGAAGCTGGTCATCTCCTACGGCTTCATGGAGCAGCCCAATGTGCCCAAGGCGCTGGGCGTGTGCCGCAAGCAGGGTCTGAAGTTCGACATCATGTCGACCAGCTTCTTCCTGGGCCGCCGCTCGGTCATCGCCTCCTCCACCGAAGGCATGCCCCTGTGGCAGGACCGGCTGTTCATCTTCCTGATGCGCAACGCCGCCAACCCGACCGACTTCTTCCACATTCCTCCCGGCCGCGTGGTCGAACTGGGCACGCAGGTTTCCGTATGACCGATCGCAACGGCGCAGGCCGCAACTCCGCCGCCCGGGGCCGCCGCATGGCCGATAAGGCCCGCGGTCCGCGTCCGCCGCGCGTCGAGGCGCCGCGCGATGAAGCCGCCGACATCGGCATCGAGGCCCGCATCGCCGCCGGCATCCTGCTGAACGCCGCGCTGGACGGCCGGGGCGGTCTGGATTCCGCCCTGACCTTCCGCGAGGTCGCCTCGCTGGAAGGCCCCGACCGGGCCTTCGCCCGCGCCGTGGCCATGGCCGCGCTGCGCCGTCTGGGCGAGATCGACCAGATCCTCGACCGCCGCCTGAACAAGGCCCCGCCGCTGGCCGTCCGCACCATCCTGCGCATCGCCCTAGCCCAGACGCTGGTGCTGGAGACCCCCGCCTTCGCCGCTGTCTCGACCGCCGTGAAACTGGCCGAGCGCGATCCCAAGACCCGCCCGTACAAGAACCTTGTCAACGCCGTGCTGCGCGGCGTCGGTCGCGACGGTCCCGGCCTGACCACCGCCGAGAGCAACCTGCCCGACTGGCTGGCCGCGCGCTGGAAGGCGACCTGGGGCGAGCAGGGCCTGATCGCCCTGGCCCTCGCCGCCCGCGAGGAGCCGCCGACTGATCTCAGCCTCAAGCCCGGCACGGACGCCGCCGCCCTGGCTGCAGAACTGGACGGCGAGGTTCTGCCCGGCGGCACGATCCGAACCGGCCGTCGCGGCGATGTGGCCGGCTGGCCCGGTTTCGAGGACGGCGGCTGGTGGGTGCAGGACGCCGCCGCCGCCGTGCCCGCCCGCCTGCTGGCGCCGAAGGCCGGTGAGACCGTGATCGACCTGTGCGCGGCCCCCGGCGGCAAGACGATGCAGTTGGCCGCCTCGGGCGCCTCGGTCGTGGCGCTGGACCGGTCGGAGACCCGGCTGAAGCGGGTCCACGCCAATCTGGAGCGCACCGGCCTGGCCGCCGAGGTCGTCGCCCTTCCCGCCGAGGACTGGGAGGATGACCGGACGTTCGACGCCGTGCTGCTGGACGCGCCGTGCACCGCCACCGGCACCTTCCGCCGCAACCCGGAAGTCCTGCGCGCCACCAAGCCCGCCGACGTCGCCAAACTGGCCGATGTCCAGCACCGCCTGCTCGACACCGCCGCCGGGCGGGTGAAGCCGGGCGGGCGTCTGGTCTATTGCGTCTGCTCGATGGAGCGCGAAGAGGGCGAGACCCAGATCATCGCCTTCCTGCGCCGCAACCCGGCCTTCAAAACCGTCCCCGCCGTCCCCGCCGATATCGGCGCCCCGGACGAGGCCCTGACGCCCGAGGGCTGGCTGCGCATCCTGCCGTCCATGTGGACGGAAAAGGGCGGCGTCGACGGCTTCTTCGTCGCCCGTCTGGATCGCGTCTCCTAAGCGAGATCCATCACCACATAGCTGGGCGTGACGCGCGGCCGGAAGCCCAGCGTCTCATAGAAGGCGATGGTCGCCGCATGCCCGATACGGGCGTGCAGGAAGGCCGTGTCGCCGCGATCCAGAATGCGCTGCGTGACCTCCCGCATCATCGCGCCCGCATAGCCTGCGCCACGATGGTCAGGATGGGTGCAGACGCCGCTGACCTCGGTGAAGCCGTCCAGGCTCATCCGCTCGCCCGCCATGGCGACCAGCACGCCCTCGCGGCGAATGCCGATGAAGGCGCCGAGCCGATGGGTCCTGGAGAAGAAGGGCCCTGGCTGGGTCAGGGTCGCCAGCGCCAGCATCTCCGGCCCGTCGGCGTCGGTCAGGGTCTCGAACGCGATAGACTTGCCGCCGCCGTTGATCGTGGTCGCCGTCATCTGCAGGCAGTCGATGCGGGCCGTTTCGGCCAGCCCTTCCGGAATGACCGGATCGGTCTCGAACAGGGCCACCGGGCCGGTCGCCCGGGCCAGGGTCGTCCAGTCCTCCGGCGTCGTCCCGGGGCCGGCGGCGGCGAAGGTCGCGTAGTCCGGATTGAACCGCAGCACCCCGCCCTCACGGATCGACAGGGCGGACTGCCGGCTGTTCAGGGCGTTCCAGACGGCGTGGTCGAGCGGGTGCGCCTCGCGGCTCAACGGGTGGAGACCGGGGGCACAGCCACCAGGGCGTTCCGGGGCGCGACCGTCACGCTCAACGTCCCGGCCCTCTCGAACTCGACCGACACCGGAATCCCGCGCGGGAACTCATTGGCGAACAGCCTCATGGTCGCGCGCACAAGGATCCGGCCGCCCGGCGGGATCGCCATGGGGTCGCTCTGGGGGCTCCGTTGCATGTCCTTGTCATAGACGACGACCTCGGCGGTCGCGGATCCGAACAGGGGCGAGGACACGCCGACCAGCCGATCCGGCGTGTCGCCCGAGTTGAAGACGATGGCGTGGAAGGAGCCGGTGAACGGCGCACGGGCGCCGTCGATCGTCATGCCGCTGTCGCCCAGACGGACATCTTCCGCCGTCTGGACCTGAACCATGGCCGGAGCTGTCGACAGGCTCAGAAGCAGTTCGATCATGGTCAGCCGCCCCAGAAGCCGATGATCTTCTTCACCTCGGCCACCACCGGATCGGCGATGGTCGAGGCCCGTTCGGCGCCGTCCTTCAGCACCCGGTCGATCTCGGCGGTGTCGGCCATCAGGCGGCGCATCTCGGCGGTGACCGGGGCCATGGACTGGACCGCCAGTTCAGCCAGCGCCGGCTTGAAGGCGCCGAAGCCCTGGCCGCCGTACTGGGCCAGAACCTGCTCCCGCGTCATGTCGGCCAGCGCCGCATAGATGGTGACCAGGTTCTTCGCCTCGGGCCGATCGTTCAGGCCCTCGATGTCCTCCGGCAGGTTGCCGGGGTCGGTCTTGGCCTTGCGGATCTTGGCGACGATGGTGTCGGCATCATCGGTCAGGTTGATGCGCGAGGCGTCCGACGGATCGGACTTGCTCATCTTGGCCGCCCCGTCGCGCAGGCTCATGACGCGCGGCGCCGGTCCCTGGGTCAGCGGCTCCGGCAGGGGGAAGAAGCCGGGCACGCCGAAGTCGTTGTTGAACTTGGCGGCGATGTCGCGGGTCAGTTCCAGATGCTGCTTCTGGTCCTCGCCGGTCGGCACCTCGGTGGCCTTGTAGAGCAGGATGTCAGCCGCCTGCAGCACCGGATAGGTGTAGAGGCCGACGCTCGAGCGTTCCTTGTGCTTGCCCGACTTCTCCTTGAACTGGGTCATCCGGTCGAGCCAGCCGA
>JAVHYH010000294.1 GCA_031119155.1 Brevundimonas sp. | reverse complement strand
TCTTCACCGTCGAGCCGATGGTGAACCTGGGCAAGCCGCACGTGAAGGTGCTGTCCGACGGCTGGACCGCCGTGACCCGCGACAAGTCCCTGTCCTCGCAATGCGAGCACACCATCGGGGTCACGGACGACGGCTGCGAACTGTTCAGCGCCAGCCCCGAAGGCCTGTTCCGCCCGAAATTCTAGTCGCAGGCCGCGCCGAACCCCGGCGCGCGCAGGGCCAGCAGGATCGACCCGCGTCGTTCCTGATCAATGGCGTCCGCCTCCTGCAGCAGGCACCCGATCACTGTGTTCGAGTTCGGCGCCAGCAGGCCATAGCGCAGGTCGCGCGCGGCCAGTTGCGCCTGCGCGCGCCGCAGCATCCCGACCGCCTCCGCCACCCTGGCCGGATCGCGCGTGACCAGCGTCATCTCGTGCAGCGCCTGCCCCGAACTGGGGAAGTCGTAGGCGTCGGAGTCATAGGGCGCGATCACCGCCGCCAGCCGATCGGGTTTCTCGCGGATATTGAACTTGGCGTTCTGGCTGGCCGAGAAGCTGATCGCCTCCCCCGCCTCGGGCACCACCAGGATGTAGGCGTGGCGCGGGAACAGAAGATAGTGCGCCAGATATTTGGTCACCGGCACGAACGGCAGACCGTCCGGCCCCAGCGCATGGGCGCCGACATAGACGCCTGACGGGATCGCCCGCGCATCGACCCGCCCGTTCAGCGCGCGGATCCGTTCGATCATCACATGGTCCAGCAGAAAGACCCCGTCTTCCGCTTCCCGCTCCAGATGGGCGTGGATGGCCCGCGTGTCCGGCTTCGGCCCCAGCTCCCGTCCATAGATCGTTGCGAAGGCCTCTGGCGCCACAGGCTGCCCGTCCAGCGCGCTGAACCACAGTCCCTGCAGTTCCTGCACTGTCCGCTCCAGCGGCTGGTCCCCCCGGAAGGTCGACAGGCTCAGCGCCAGATTCACCGCTGCGAACACGGCCACGAAGCCTGCCACGCCCTGTCCCGCAATCACCGCCCAGCGCCGCCATCCGGTCAGCGGATGCTTGGCGTGGCGCACCCGTTCGATGAACCGCCGCCGACGTGAGAGTTTCTGTTCCGACATGCCCGCCCCCTTCCCGGCCCTTCCGTTCGGCGACCAAATGCACTGCAACGGCCAAGGTTTCAGAGACGCTCGCCAGTTGAGACCGCGCACAACGTAGGGCAGTCTCCGCCCACACGGACGCGCCATGCTCGACACCCCGCCTGAAAAACCGAAGCCGCCCCACCACGCCGGCCACCGCGAGCGGCTGCGCGAACGGGCGCGGGGCGCGGGCATCCACCACCTGCCCGACTATGAACTGCTCGAGCTCTTCCTGTTCCGCAGCCAGCCCCAGGGCGACGTCAAGCCGATCGCCAAGGCCCTGCTGACCCGCTTCGGCTCCCTCGCCGCCGTCCTCGCCGCCTCTGTCGAGGATCTGATGACGGTCAAGGCCGAGGACTCGCGGGGCCGCTCGAAAGGCATCGGCGCCGAGACCGCGCTGGACCTCGCCGCCCTGCACGAGGTCGCCCGTCGCGTGACCAAGGAGGAGGCCAACAAGCGCACCGTCATCTCCTCCTGGACCGCCCTGGTCGCCTACGTCCGCCTGTCGCTCCAGCACGAACCGCGCGAGCAGTTCCGCGTCCTCTATCTCGACAACCGCAACCAGCTGATCCTCGACGAGATCCAGAACCGCGGCACCGTGGATCACGCCCCGGTCTATCCGCGCGAGGTGGTCCGTCGGGCGCTGGAGCTGTCGGCCAAGTCGATGATCATCGTCCACAACCATCCCTCCGGCGATCCGACCCCGTCCCGCGCTGACATCGACATGACCCGTCAGGTCGTGGACGCCGCCCGCGCCCTGGGCCTGTCGGTGCATGACCATCTGGTGGTCGGAAGAGACGGCGTGGCCAGTTTCAAACAGCTGGGGTTGATGTAGCCTCGACCGGTCCGTTCCCGGGGGAGACATGACCACCACACGCCGTACCCTGCTCACCGCCGCCCCGGCCGCCGCGATCGCGACCTCCGCCCTCGCCCAACCCGCCACGCCCGACGTCATGGTCTCGACCTGGGATTTCGGCGCCGCCGCCAATGCCGCCGGCTGGGCCGCGCGTCAGGCGGGCGGCTCGGCGCTCGATATGGTCGAGGCGGGCGGCAAGGTCGCGGAGCTGGATGAGAGCAACTCCTCCGTCGGCCTCGGCGGCCTGCCCGACCGCGACGGCCACGTCACCTTGGACGCCTGCGTCATGACCTGGGCCGGCGATATCGGCGCCGTCTGCGCGCTTGAGGATGTGGTCCACGCCGTCTCTGTCGCCCGCGCCGTCATGGAGAAGACGCCCCACACCATGCTGGTCGGCGCCGGCGCCCGCGCCTTCGCCGTCGATCAGGGCTTCCCGACGCAGAACCTGCTCACGCCCCGCGCCGAGGCCGCCTGGCGCGACTGGCTGGTGACCGCCGAATACGCTCCGCGCGCCAACAGCGAGAACACCGACTGGCGCGCCATGCCCGGCGGCCCGGGCAACCACGACACCATCGGCCTGGTCGCCATCGGCGCCGACAACCGCATGGCGGGCGCCTGCACCACTTCAGGCATGGCCTTCAAGATGCGGGGCCGTGTCGGCGACAGCCCCCTCATCGGCGCCGGCCTGTATGTCGATGACGCGGTCGGCGGCGCCACCGCCACCGGCGTGGGCGAGGACGTCGTGCGCGTCGCCGGTTCCCATTCGGTGGTCGAGGCCATGCGCCACGGCCTCGACCCCACCGCCGCCTGTCGCAACGTGATCGAACGTCTTGCCCGTCTGCGCGGGACAAAGGTCGCCGCCTCGCAGGTCGCCCTGCTGGCGCTGGACAAACAGGGCCGGGCCGGCGCCTTCGCCCTGCAGCCCGGCTTCACCTATGCCGTCACCGACGCCGCCGGCCAGACCCGGATTGAGCGCGCGGAGGCCCTGTTCAGCGCATGACCACCACCCTGATCACCGAACGCCTGACCCTGACGCCCATGCAG
>JAVHYH010000293.1 GCA_031119155.1 Brevundimonas sp. | reverse complement strand
CATCCGCATCGTCCAGTTCACCCTCGTCGGCCTGCTGGCGGCGGTGATGACCCGCTCCCTGCTGGCGGCCCTGATCGTCCCCTGGGCGCTGGGCTTCATCCAGGGCCTCCTGGGCGGCGTCGGGCCCCACCTGCTGGGCATGGACCCCGCCGGCTGGACGCTGCAGCTGCTGCTGCCGGGCCTCGCCTATGACACGCTGAAGGACGCGGTCGCAGGCACGCTGGAAGCGCCGATGACCAGCGCGGTGATCGGGAAGTCGATCACCGGCCTGGCCCTGTGGACCCTCGTCCCGCTGGGCGGCGCGCTGGCCTGGTTCAAGCGGCAGGACCTGTCGAAGGAATAGGCCAGCCTTCGCGGGCGCGTCGGGTCGCCGGGGACAGGTCCGGCGCCACGCCGCCCGCCCCGGCGCAGCCCGCGGCCAGATCGGACGTCGGCGCCCAGGTCTGCGGGTCGGCCAGGATCACGCGCAGCTCGCCGGGCCAGTCGACCTCGCGCCCGCCGGTGTGCGACATGCCCCGGGGAACGAAGGCCGTGGGGGCCGCCGCCTCCGCTTCGGGGCGGCGCTGGACGCAGGCGAAGGCCTCGAACCGCTGGCGGACCAGACCGGTCAGGTGCAGCCGTCGCCGCGTCGCGACCGGATAGGCGTACTCGGCCCCCAGCCGCACCAGACAGCCGCCGCCCAGTTCGGCGCGGCGACGGTGCAGGTCCGCCCGGATGCGCTGGTCCGAAGGCCAGGCGCCGTCCGCATCACGCCGCACATGGGGGATGCAGGGATTGTATTCGATCAGCGCGTCCGCCGCCCAGATGTCGGAGAAGGTCTGCGGACCGCCGGTCAGGGCCCGCTCCAGCCCCTCCCCCGCCTCATTGACCAGAACGATCGGCGTGAACGGAAGCGCGACCGCATAGACCCACAGGGGCGTGTCCGGCGCCTCCCGCGTCTCCAGCCGCGCCACCGTGGCGGCGGACAGGCAGGCGGGAGACAGGGTCGCCGAACAGATCAGCCCTTCCGCCGTGACCGCGTTGTTCAGGTCCACCCTTCGCCCATTCGTCAGTTCGGCGCGATCCGCCTCACCGGCCCGCACCCGATCCAGCACCGTCGCCGCATCGGGCCGGTCATATTGCATGACCTTGACGGGATAGCAGGCCGTCAGTCCCAGCAGGGCCGTCAGTGCGACCAGTCCGTTGCGCATGCGGAAACTCCCGTTTCCCTTAACAGACGCCCGATGGACGCCGGGGCGCAAGCCTGCCTCCCCTCCGGTCAGGTTTCATCAGGCGGCGCCGGAAACGAGAAAGGGGCGGCAGGCTTTCGCCCGCCGCCCCTCTTTGCCCCAACGAGCGAAGCCTTAGGCTTCGTCGTCGCCCTCGATTTCGTAGACCGGACCGGAGTCCAGGCCCTTGGCGTCCACGTCGCGATCGACGAACTCGATCACGGCCATGGCGGCGTTGTCGCCGTGGCGGAAGCCGGCCTTCATGATGCGGATGTAGCCGCCGTTACGTTCGGCGTAGCGCGGGCCGATCGTTTCGAACAGCTTGCCGACTTGCGGCACGTCACGGACCTGGCTGATGGCCTGACGACGAGCGTGCAGGTCGCCCTTCTTGGCGAGGGTGACCAGCTTCTCGACGAAGGGACGCAGTTCCTTCGCCTTCGGCAGGGTGGTCGTGATCTGCTCGTGCTTGATCAGCGAGGCAGCCATGTTGGCGAACATGGCCTGGCGGTGGCTGACCGTACGGCCGAGCTTGCGATAGGCGGCGCCGTGGCGCATCGGGGTCTCTCCTACTCAACCCTGGTTTCCACATACCGGTGGACCTGGGGCTCTCTCATTCTAACCGCTCCGCGATCCCGAAAGGGGTCATGGGCGGAGGGTTGAAACTAGATCTGGTCGTCGAACTTCTTGGCCAGGTCTTCGATGTTTTCGGGCGGCCAGTTCGGCACATCCATGCCGAGGCTGAGGCCCATCGTCGCGAGAACTTCCTTGATCTCGTTCAGCGACTTGCGGCCGAAGTTCGGGGTGCGAAGCATTTCGCCCTCGGTCTTCTGGATCAGGTCGCCGATGTAGACGATGTTGTCGTTCTTCAGGCAGTTGGCCGAACGAACCGACAGCTCCAGCTCGTCCACCTTCTTCAGCAGGGCCGGGTTGAAGGGCAGGTCGGGCTTGCCGTCCGACTGCTCAACAGCCTTCTTCGGCTCGTCGAAGGTGATGAAGATCTGCAGCTGGTCTTGCAGGATGCGCGAGGCGTAGGCCACAGCGTCAACCGGCGAGACGGCGCCGTTGGTTTCGACTTCCAGCACCAGCTTGTCGTAGTCCAGCGACTGGCCCTGGCGGGTCGGCTCGACGCGATAGGCGACGCGCTTGACCGGCGAGTACAGGGCGTCGACGGCGATCAGGCCGATCGGGGCGTCTTCCGGACGGTTGAACTCCGAAGCCACATAGCCCTTGCCGTTCTGGACGGTCAGTTCCATGCGGATCGAAGCGCCGTCATCCAGGGTGCAGATGACGTGATCCGGGTTCAGCACCTCGATGTCCGCAGGGACGTCGATCTGGCCGGCCGTGACGACACCGGGGCCCGTGGCGCGCAGGGTCATGCGCTTCGGACCTTCGGCGTGCATGCGCAGCGCCAGTTGCTTGATGTTCAGCACGATGTCGACGACGTCTTCCCGCACGCCTTCCAGCGACGAGAATTCGTGGACGACGCCGTCGATCTGGATCGCGGTCACCGCGGCGCCTTGCAGCGACGACAGGAGAACACGACGCAGGGCGTTGCCGAGCGTCACGCCGAAACCGCGTTCCAGGGGCTCAGCGACCAGGCGCGCCTTGCGCTGGGGGTCGGAGCTCGCCTCGATCTGCGGCTTCTCGGGACGGATCAGCTCTTGCCAGTTTCGTTCGATCATGGATGTCCCTCGAGTCGGTGTTCGCCGCTCCCCGCCTCGTCAGGCGTCTGGGGAGCGACGGAGATAGTGGTCGGAGGCGGTTCGCTTAGACGCGGCGGCGCTTGGGCGGACGGCAACCGTTGTGCGGCATCGGGGTGA